>NZ_ANBC01000570.1 GCF_000341125.1 Nocardiopsis lucentensis DSM 44048
GGCACACGCCGCTGGATCTGCCCGACCACCGGTGGGCGGAGCTGCCCGGTGTGGTCCGGGACCTGGTCGGGCGGGTGGAACCCGAGTAGGAGCGGGCCGGAGCGCGGCGGGGGCCCACGACGAACACGAAGCCCGGGGAAGGTGTTCCCCGGGCCCCACGCGCGTCCTAGTTGGTTCCGGTCGTCCCGGTGGCGCCGGTGCCGTTGGGATCGGTCGTCCCGGTGGCGCCGGTGCCCTCGGTACCGGTCTGCCCCGTTCCGCCGGTCTGGCCGGTGCCGTCCGTGCCCTCGTCGGAGCCGTCGTCGAGCTGGACCATGCGCCGGTAGAGCGGATCGCGGACGTTGGCCAGGGCCACGAGCGGGCCCGCGAGGCTGACACGGTCCTCCACCGACTCCGAGGACGCGGACTGGACCCAGACCACGACGAGGTAGTGACCGCTGATGATCGCTTCGCTGGCGCTGTACCCCTCGCCGAGACGGTCGAAGGGGTCGGCTCCGGATGGGGGGAGCACGAACCCGCGGGCGGCGGCGGTCGTGTCGCCCCCGTCCTCCTCGCTGGGATCGGACATGGCCGCGGCGAGCTGGCGGCTGGCGTCGACGCCGGCGAGGTTGAACACGGCGGTGACGCCGAAGTAGGTGTCCGAGACGTAGGTCGCACGGGCGACCTGGGTGCAGTCGGCGTCCGCCACGGCCTCGGTCAGCTCCCGGCCCCACACGGCCGACGAGCAGTCGTCGGTCAGGTCCGAGTCCCGCAGGGTGAAGTCGATGCTCTGGCTGGAGATCTCGGCGTTGTTGCGTTCGAACAGCTCACCCTCGTTGAGGGGGAGGCTGTCGACCTCACGGGAGGCCAGCACGTCGTTCATGCGGCCGGTGTCGACGATCCGGTACACGGCCGGGCGCGTCTGGACGGGGGCCGCGTCCGCTCCCCCCTCGTCGGAGGAGCGGAGGTAGAACACGGCGCCGACGGCGAGGAGCGCCAGGACCAGCACGACGGCCAGGATGATGATCAGGAGCGGTCCGCGGCGGCGCGGGTCCTGCTTCCTCCGGCCGCCCCCGCGGCGGCGGCCGCCGGACCGCGCGCTGCGCCCGTCCGGCTCGCTGCGGGGTGCACCCTCGCCCCCACGGCTCCGCGCCGGGTCGGGCTCCGTCCGTTGGACTGGTTCTTGCGCGGCGCTCCCGGGGAGGGCTCGCCTGTTCGGTTCCGGGTACATCGGGCCTCGAAAGTGTGGACGTCGACGGACGGATCGCGGTCCGCGCCCAAGGCTCCGGGCGGATGCGTGGGCACCGGCTCACCGGATGACGTGGGGGCACCCGTGGGTGCCCCCGCGCGGGTCGATCCGTCCGCGATCCTATCGGGGTGCCCGACACCCCCTGACAGGGCTCATTCCTCCGCCTGGTTCCTGGCGACGATCTCCTCGTAGGGAAGGAGCACGGTGTCCATCGCCGCCACGCGCACGGACGCCATGTCCGAGTCGTCCCCGGGCGGGGACCCGTCGGTGCGCGCGACCCAGAACACGGCCAGGTAGTGGCCCATGACCTGGGTGGATGCTTGGCTGAAGCCCTCCTCCAGCCCGGGCACGTCACCGGTGTCGGCCAGCAGGAACCCGGCACCGGTCTCGGCGTTGTTCGGGTCCAGGGCCTCGGCGACCCGGGTGGCGCCCTCGGAGTCGACCAGGTCGAACAGGGTGACCTGGGCGACGTACTCCTCGTCGGGGTCGGTGTAGACACCGGTGGCGGCGCTGGAGCAGTTGGCGTCGATCAGGCTCTGGCCGAGCTCCTCACCCCACACGAGCGAGGTGCACGAGTCGGTGACGCGGCCCTCGCTGAGGGCCAGCTCCATTCCGTTGACCTCGACCTCCTCGGAGTCGCCGAAGACGGCCTCCTCGGTCATCGGCTCGGCGCCCTCGGGGCGCCCGTCGATGGGGCCGAAGGTGTCCTCGAGGTTGGCTCCGAACAGGAACTGGTCCGGGGTGAGCGTGCCGTGCCCCTCGGGCGGGGCGACGATGCTCTGCTCGCCCCGGGCGACGGCGCCCCCGTCGGGACTGAACAGCTGGAAGACCAGCAGACCCAGGAGGGCGACCAGGGCGACGCCGAAGGCGCCCATGAGAACGCCCAGGACGGCTGTGCCACGCTTGCGCTTGCTCTGTTCGGCGAGGGTGTACACGATCTGGTTGGGCCGGTCGCCCAGCACCGAGACGCGCTTGATCGCCGAGGCGGAGAAGGCCGAGACGCGGTCGACGCCGCCGCGTCTACCGGAGGTGTTGCGGCCGCCGTCCTTNCCCGCGACGGGAGCGGCGGGATCCGCGCCCGGGGGCCGCGGTGTCCTCCTCTACGGCGGGTTCGGCGTCGTCATAGCCGTCGTCGGGCGCGGTGTCCCCGGTGTGGGCGTGGGTGTGGCCGTACTCGGCGGAGAAGTCCTCGTCGGGGTCGTAGTCGTCCTCGCGGTCTTCGTCGTGGCCCTGGACGTCGTACTCCTCGACGTGGGTGTCCTCGGCGTGGCGTCGACCGCCGCGCCGACTCCTCCGGCTGTGACCGAACTCAGTTCTGCTCACGGTCCTTCTCAATCGTCAACCGTTCCTGGGAGAGTTGACCATTGCTGGCCAAATCACCGTATCTCGGACCTGGGGTCCGCTGCCCCGCGAACGCTCCTCGGGTCACAGGGGCCGGTTCCCCGTTCGGCGTGACCGCGCCTTCTCCGCTCGTGAGCGGTGCGCGACATCCTCCCGGGAACCGGGTACTCCCCGTCGGCCGAGGCCCTCGGGTACGGACCCGCTGGGTAGTTCTCTCGACGCGATCACTCCGGTCACGCCCAGTCACACCACAGCGATGACAGCCCAAACCCGGAACCGCGGCCAGAAACGAACTCACCGTAGGTCGCTGACCGACAACGACCGATAGCCAAGCCAACAGCCGCCAACCCGTGGACTGCTCGAAGGGAGAGGCGCGCACCACACGGTCTGACCGGGGTGTCCGGTCAACCGGCCGCACGCGGATCCCTACTCGGGCTTCGCCTCGGAGTTCGTGCCCGTGTCGTCGGCGTCGTTCTCCGTCGAGCCCTCGCTACTAGATCGCTCGGGGCTGGGGTGGTATTCCGTGCCCGCCTCGGTGGAGTCGGAGGTCACGGAGTCGATCTCGGAGTCGTCGTCGGTGTCCACGGCACTGTAGACGGTGCCGTCGTCGGCGGTCTCGTCCACGCTCGTGGACTTGATCACCTGGGTTCCGGCGTCATGGCCGTGCGGGACGACGGCGCTGGAGAAGGAGTCGATGCGACGGCCGGCCCAGAGGAAGTAGGCCAGCGCGGCGAGGAGGACCGCGAGGGAGGTCCAGTTGTTCAGGCGCAGGCCGAAGAACTCGTTGGCCGGGTCGATACGCATGTACTCGATCCAGAAGCGGCCCGCGCAGTAGCCCATGACGTAGAGGGCGAACAGGCGGCCGCCCTGGAGCTTGTCCTCGAAGCGGCGGCCGAGGTAGGCCAGGAGGACGGCCAGGCCCAGGCACCAGAGGGACTCGTAGAGGAACGTGGGGTGGTAGGTGGTCTCGCCGGGGATCATGCCCTGGCGGAGCCCGCCCTCGGGGTAGGGGTAGATCTCCAGGGCCCACGGCAGGTCGGTGGGGCGGCCGAAGAGCTCCTGGTTGAAGTAGTTGCCCCAGCGGCCGATGGCCTGGGCGAGGGGCAGTGTGGGGGCGATGGCGAAGGACAGCTTGGACATCGACAGCCCGCGCTTGCGGGCGACCAGGTACACGCCGAGCGCGCCCATCGGGATGGCGCCCCAGATGCCGAGGCCGCCCTCCCACACGAACAGGGCGCGGATCGGTTCGCGGCCGGGCGCGAAGTACAGCTGGGCGTCGCTGATGACGTGGTAGAGCCGCCCGCCGATGAGGCCGAGGATGACGGCCCACACGGCCATGTCGACGATGGTGCCCTTCTCACCGCCCATGGCCGCCCAGCGGTGTTCGCTCCAAAAGACCGCGACCATGACACCCGCGAGGATGCACAGGGCGTAGAAGTGGATCTCCAGCGGACCGATGGGGATCGAGTTCACCTGGGGACTGGGGATGGCCGCGAGGGCGCGGCCCAGCTCGGCCGCGCCCTCGGAAGCTGTCGACGACAAAGTCACTTCTCTGCTCTCGGGTTCGCCCCGCACGCGGGGGGTGTCTGGTGGCTACTCCTCGCCACCCCCGCCGGTCAACGGTTCGGTCTGGACCTCGCCGGGGCCGGCTTCGTCGATCGCCCCCTGGAGGCCGCGCACCGTCATGGTCGTGCTGTTGTCGAGCAGCTCGCCGTTGATGTAGACGGAGGGCGTGGCGCGGAACGCGTTGTCTCCGCTGTAGCGAGTGTAGGCGTTTCCGGTGGCGTCGATGATCTCACCTGTGTAGGTCCCGTCCAGGAAGGACGGGTCGTGGCCGTTGTCGGCGCCCCAGGCCATCAGGTCGGTCAGGACCATGGTGCTGAGGTTCTCCTGCCCGAGCTGGTCGAGGGCGTCCTCGGTGAGGGCGGGCAGGTAGTCCTCGGTGAACTGGGTGACGGTGGCCGCCTCGTCGTCGATGCGCCCGTCGAAGGCCGCGGCGTCCTCCTCGGAGGCGCCGGTCTCGCGGAACCACTCCTTGAGTTCGTCGACGGTGAATCCCGCCTGGCCCTCGGTGGGCTGGTGCTCGAAGAGCAGGTCGTTGTACTCGACGAAGACGCCGTGTTCGGCGGCTGCGCGGGCCGCCGCTCCGCCGCTCCGCCGCGCAGGGAGTTGCTGCTGATCGGCACGGCCTGCTGGGCGAAGATGCTGACCGGGCGGAAGTGGACGATCGCCTCGCCGGCGGCCGCCGCCTCCTTGAGGACGTCTCCGTTGAGGAGTTCGAACTGGCGGCAGGCGGGGCACTGGTAGTCGGCGTAGACCTCGACGACGGGGGCCTCGGCCCCGGGCTGGGCCATGACGACGCTGCCGTCCCCCTGGACGGTCTGCGAGGCGAGGGATCCGTCGAACTCCGATCCGCTGCGGTCGGAGTTGAGGATGGCGTAACCGATTCCGACGATGAGGATGACCACCCCGAGGGCGGCGCCGATGACACCGAGGGTCCGCACGCGCGCGGCCTTGCGCTTGTCCTTCTCCCGCTGTTCCCTGAGCCGCTCGCGAGAACGTTGGCGGGCTGCACTCCCCATGAATTTCTTCCTTTTCCTGCTACTGGACGTGGTCGGCCGCCGTACGGGGTTCCGGGGTCACCGGAACAGCCCGAGCGGGCGGTCGAGGGCGAAGGGGGATCGTGGCCAGATCGCGATGAACGCGCCCAGGGCGGCGAAGCCGACGTCGCGCGCGATGGACAGGCCGTAGGTGGTCTCCTCCGGGTCGACCTGTCCACCGCCGCCGAAGCACCCGCAGTCGATGCTCAGTCCGCGGGCCATGGCCGAGACGATCCCCACGATGAACGCGACCATGAGCAGCGTGGTGACGGCCGCGGTGTAGCGGGTGGCCAGTCCGACCAGGAGCAGGACGGCCAGCGCCAGTTCGAACAGGGGCAGGGTGTACCCGATGAGCCTGGCCAGGTCGGTCGGGAACAGGTCGTAGGCCTCGACCGCCTGGACCGACAGCGCGGGTGGGTACTTGCTGACGGCGGCGGTGATGAGGACGGCCGCGAGCCCGACCCTGCACGCGAGCGTCAGCCAGGGTTGGACGGTCCGCCAGCGGGGGGTGCGTTCGCGGGCGGGCGGTGCGGTGGTCGCGTCGGCTGTGTCCATCGTGTTGGCCTTCGGGAGGAGGTTGACCGTTCGGTCAGATGACGTGTGGTGTCCGTGACGTCTCTCTGGGTGACAGCACAGATCCTACTCGTTGTGGGCGACTCGTGACACTGGGCTGTGGACACACAGGTCCGTACGAGTGACCGCGTCACGTCCACCCTTGTCCATCACACCACCGGAACACGTCCCGAGGGGGGTGTGGGGCGCATCAAGACGGCTCTCTCACCGGATTCTCACTCTTTTAACCTGAGTCGGTTAACCCGCCCTTATCCGGCGCCGGCGCGACCGGGCGAGGTGGTGCCGGTACACGACGACGGCGGTGGACCGATCCCGGGTTCCGGGTCGGTCCACCGCCGTCGTGGGGTCGGTTCGGGCGCCGCCGGGCACCGCTCGGGGGTGCCCGCCCCGTCGCCGAGCGGCAGGCCCGAAACGCGTACCGCTAACCGCGCGAGCGCACCCCCGCGGCGAGCTCCTCGGCGAAGGAGCGGACCGCGATGAGGCCGGTCTCCAGGTCGGGCGCGTCCAGGACGCGTTGGCAGAAACCAGCGCCGACGATCACGCCGTCGGCGTACCCGGCGACCTCGGCCGCCTGCGCACCGGTGGAGATGCCCAGGCCCACACAAACGGGCAGGGCGGAGGCCCGGGTGACCTCACGGGTGCGCCGTACGAGGGTCTCGGCGGTGTCGGCGACCTGGACCCGGGTGCCGGTGACCCCCATGAGCGAGGCCGCGTACACGAAACCGGTGCACGTGGCCGTGGTCAGGGCCAGGCGCCGGTCGGTGGAGGAGGGCGCGACGAGGAAGATCCGGTCGAGCCCGGCGGCGTCGGAGGCGGCGATCCACTCGTCCGCTTCCTCGGGGATGAGGTCGGGGGTGATCACCCCGGCCCCGCCCGCCTTGGCGAGCCCCTCCGCGAACCGGCCGACGCCGTAGCGTTCGATCGGGTTCCAGTACGACATGACCACGGCGGCGGCCCCGGTCGCGGCGGTCGCCTCGACCACGCGAAAGACGTCGTCGGTGGTGGTTCCGGCGGCCAGTGCCCGATCGGCGGCACGCTGGATGGTGGGTCCGTCCATCATGGGGTCGGAGTAGGGCAGGCCGACCTCGATGACGTCGCACCCGCCCTCGACCATGGCTTCGATGACGCGGATGGAGGAGGCCACGTCGGGGAAGCCGGCGGGCAGGGAGCCGATGAGCGCGGCGCGGTCCTCCTCGCGCGCGGCGGCCAGGGCGGTGCTCAGGGTGGTGGTCGTCATCGCTGTCCCTCCGGGTCCACGAGACCGAAGTAGGTCGCCGCGGTGTCGACGTCCTTGTCGCCGCGCCCGGACAGGTTGACCAGGATGACGGCGTCGGGTCCGAGGCGCTCGCCGAGCTTGCGGGCCCCGGCCAGGGCGTGGGCGCTCTCGATGGCGGGGATGATGCCCTCGGTGCGGCACAGCAGCCGGAAGGCCTCCATGGCCTCGGCGTCGGTGACGGGTTCGTAGGTGGCGCGGCCGGTGTCGGCGAGGTAGGCGTGCTCGGGGCCGACGGCCGGGTAGTCCAGCCCCGCGGAGATGGAGTGGCTGGGCAGGGTCTGCCCGAACTCGTCCTGGAGCACGTAGGTGCGGGCGCCGTGGAAGACCCCGGGGCTGCCCGCGGTGATGGAGGCCGCGGTCCTGGTGGTCCGCGCGCCCTCTCCCCCGGCCTCGAAGCCGTACAGGGCGACGGACTCGTCGGGGATGAAGGCGGCGAAGATCGCGATGGCGTTGGATCCGCCGCCCACGCAGGCGGCGACGGCGTCGGGCAGCTTCCCGGTCAGTTCCAGGACCTGCTCGCGGGCCTCCTTGCCGACGACGAAGTGCAGGTCGCGCACGAGTTTGGGAAAGGGGTGCGGACCCGCGACGGTGCCGAACAGGTAGTGGGTGTGGTCGACGTTGGCCACCCAGTCGCGGAACGCCTCGTTGATGGCGTCCTTGAGGGTGCGGCTGGCGGNNTCGGCGCCGAGCATGCGCATGCGGGCGACGTTGAGCGCCTGGCGCTGGGTGTCCTCCTCCCCCATGTAGACGACGCAGTCGAGGCCGAGCAGGGCGCAGGCGGTGGCGGTGGCCACGCCGTGCTGTCCGGCGCCGGTCTCGGCGATCACGCGGGTCTTGCCCATGCGTTTGGTGAGCAGGGCCTGGCCGAGCACGTTGTTGATCTTGTGCGAGCCGGTGTGATTGAGGTCCTCGCGTTTGAGGAGGATCCGGGCGCCGCCGGAGTGCTTGGAGAAGTTGCGCGCGTCGGTGAGCGGGCTGGGCCGACCGGTGTAGCTGCGCAGCAGTTCGTCGAGTTCGGCGAGGTAGTCCGGATCCTGGCGGGCCTTGTCCCACTCGGCCTCGACCTCGTCGAGGGCGGCGATGAGCGCCTCGGGAGCGAACCTGCCGCCGTAGCGGCCGTAGTGCCCGTGCGCGTCGGGCACGGGTTGGGCGTGGCTCATGGCTGGGTCTCCTGGTACGGGCCGACCGCGTGCGCGCCCCGGGCACGGCCTCGGGGCCCGCGACGACCGGCCTCGCGCCGCGGGGCGGCGCGGTTGGGTTGTTGGGTCACGCGGCGTCGGGAACCCGCGACTCACGCGTGCGGGTGTGGGTGCGGGCTCCCTGGGGCAAGGGCGTGTTCCGTGGACGCTGCTCGTCGCGCAGCAGAGTATGTGTCCGCGGAACACGCCCTAACGCCATCGGTGACCGGGGTGGAGTGGGTACGCCGTCGTCGTCAGCATCGGGCTCAGTTCCGGTCGCGCAGAGCGGGGTGGGCGCCGGCGGTCACCAGGTCGGCGACGGCCTCGCGCGGGTTGCCTCCGCGCACGAGGCTCTCCCCGACCAGGACGGCTCCGGCTCCGGCTCCGGCGTAGGCCAGCAGGTCGTGCGGGCCGCGTACCCCGGACTCGGCGATCTTGACGCGGTCGGCGGGGATGAGGGGGGCGAGCCGGGCGAAGGTGTCCCGGTCGACCTCCAGGGTCTTCAGGTTGCGGGCGTTGACGCCGATGACGGTGGCGCCGGCGTCGAGGGCCCGGGTGACCTCGTCCTCGTCGTGCACCTCGACGAGGGGGGTCAGACCCAGCGAGCGCGCCCGCTCGACCAGGGAGACCAGGGCCTCCTGGGGCAGCGCGGCGACGATGAGCAGGATCGCCGAGGCGCCGTGGACGCGGGCCTCCCACAGCTGGTAGGAGCTGACGACGAAGTCCTTGCGCAGCAGCGGTGTGTCGACGGCCTTGTGGACCGCCTCCAGGTCGGCGAGGCTGCCGTTGAACCGGCGTTCCTCGGTCAGGACGCTGATCCAGGTGGCGCCGCCGGCCTCGTAGTCGCGGGCCAGGGCGGCGGGGTCGGCGATGGTCGCGAGTGGCCCCTTGGAGGGGCTGGCGCGCTTGACCTCGGCGATCACGTGGACACCGGGGCGGCGCAGGGCGGCCTCGGCGTCCTGCGGAGTGGGCACTGACTCGGCTTGGGCCTTGAGGCGGTCCAGAGGCAGGGCCTCCTGACGCCGGGCCAGGTCAGCGCGTACTCCGTCGAGGATCTCGTCGAGCACGCTCACCAGTTACCGCTCCCTCGTGGTGTGGCCGGTCGGGATGGTCGAATCCACCCGCGTGCGCGGGCGCGGCCGCGTGGCGGGACCGGTCGACCGCACACGCACCGTGTTATCCGTCATCGTATCCACCCTCGGGGCTCGGGGGGCCGCCACCCCCGGATGACGAAGGCGGAAGTGTCGCGGTGTCGCGGGAACGGCGTCCCGCCCTCCGGTGTGTCGGAGGGGGACGCCGTCGTCGTCCGGGAAGCCCGGAGGGGTCAGTAGGTGCCCGCGGGGGCGGTGGAGGCCACCATGGCGAACCCGATGATCATGATGATCACGTAGATCACCACGAGGACGATCGTGAGGATGAACCCGATGAGGCTGATGATCCCCATGATCTTGGCGACCTTGGCGGACTCCTCGGCGCCCGCGTAGTCACCCATCTGCCACTTGCTGTTGACCTGGAGGGAGAAGATCAGGCCGATGATGCCGACCACCGTGCAGCCGAAGATGCCCAGGATGTTGTGGACCATGTAGTTCTTCGGCGGCTCGGCGGCGGGCGGCACGGCGCCGTAGCCGCCCGTTCCGTAACCACCGTGGGGCGGCGGGGGACCGTAGCTCATGGGGGTGTTCCTTTCGGATGTGATGCGACGTCTCCACATGGGACGCCGGATGTGGGGTACGGGTTCCCGGGTCGATCGGGTGTCCGCGGGTCACCAGCCCGGGAAGAGCGGCACACCCGGTGCGAGGAAGTCGAACCAGGGCAGGTTGCGCAGAAGCCAGAACGCGAAGACCGAGGTGATGACGGTCCAGTAGACCCACATCGGCGCGGCCTTGCGGGGCACCGTACGTCTCCTGAGGCTGGCTCCGAACCACCGCACGTAGGTGTAGAGCAGGAACGGTCCGAAGGCGAGTACGAGCAGGGGATTCATGCTGGCGGCCCCGAGGATGTCGCCGTGGGTGACGAGGGCGACGGCTCGCGTGGTGCCGCAGCCCGGGCAGTACGTCCCCGTCAGGAGCAGCCAGGGGCAGGTGGGGTAGTTCCCGGGCTCGTTGGGGTCGACGAAGTGAACGAGTGTGGCCCCCACCAGGGCCAGGGCTCCGAGTCCGAGGGGCCAGACGGCCGGATGCAGCGACCGGACACGGTGGCGGACCCGGTCGGCGGGGGATCGGGGAGCGGCGTCCGTGGGTTGGGGGTGCACGGGCCGGTCGGTCTGCTGTGGTCGCACGGGCACCAGCCTACGCGTTCGGGTGGGCGGCTACGGCTGGGTCCTGGCCCCGGGAAAGGCGTCTGCCCCCGCACACCGAGGTGTCCGGGGGCAGGAGCGACAGAATGCGCTCGGGCTTAGTAACCGCTGGTACCGGCGACGACAGCACCCAAGATCATGAGGACGACGTAGACGACCGTCAGGCAGAAGCCGATGAAGCTGATGATCCCCAGGATCTTGGCGGTCTTGGCCGCGGACTCGGCGCCCGCGTAGTCACCCGCCTGCCACTTGCTGTTGACCTGGATCGCGAAGACCAGACCGACGATGGCGAGGATCGTGCAGCCGAAGAGCCCCAGGATGTTGAACACCAGGAAGTTCTTGGGCGGTTCGGCCGAGGGCGGCATGGCCCCGTAGCCGCCGGTGCCGCCGGGGGGCGGACCGTAGCCGCCGTTGCCGGGGGGCGGGCCGTAGCCACCGCCGGGGGGCGGCGGGGGCGGGCCGGGGTTGCCGGGAGGCGGGGGACCGTAGCTCATGTTCGAAAGATCTTTCCTGAAGCGGACAGGGGAAATGGGATCGGTGTGCGCAAAGAGCGCGCCGGTCCGGTGCGGGGGCAGGGTGATTGACCGGCGGACACACACCGCGGACAGAAATCATGCCAGATCGATCAGACTCTCACCGATGGCATCCAACGCGGCGGACCGGGTCCGGTGGGGAGAATCTACCCGCCACACCGGACCTTCGTCCATTTTCCGTTACGCACTCGTTGTGATCTGCGCGTTCCCGGGAAGGTGAGAAGCGCCTCAGGCCTTGCCGGCCGTGGCGGCCACCTCACGGTTCGTACCGGAGTCCTTCTTGGCCGCGGCCTTGCGCGTGGCCTCCCACTCCGCGCGCGTGGGCGGCACGGGGCGGGGCTCCTTGCGGCCCAGCCCGGCCTTCTTCATCACACCGGCGACGATCGCGAGGACGACGCTCAGTGCGAGGGCGATCACGGTCCAGGTGATCAGCCCACCCCCCATGATGATGGCGACGCCGGCGACGGACCAGGCAGCGATCCAGGAGATGGTGAGGAACCAGGCGGAGACGGTGTTGCCGTGGTCGTCGTGGTGTTCGTCAGCCATCAGTGGTTCTCCTTCGGTTCGGCTGGCCGTGCTGCCAGCGGTGCGGGTGCGGTGCCGTCCTCGGTGTCGGCGCGGCCGGTGTCGGCCGCGGCGTCGCCACCGCGGGCGTCGAGCGTGGGGTCGTCACCGGCGTCCAGCGATCTCCACAGGTCGGCGGGTGTGTCCGCCCGGGTCGAGCGCGGTGCGACGTCCCGATCGTACCGGGTCCCCATACCTGGCCAGGCGGGGGAGCGCACGACGGCGACCGCCCCCGCGAGCGTGACGAGCAGGGCCCCGGCCCCGGCCATCAGCGGCCCCAGGAGCAGGAGTCGCGGATCCGCCGTGACCTGCGCCGCGCCGGTGCCGTCGGCCGCGTGGCCGGCGAGTTCGGACACCAGCGCCTCGGCCCGGGTCGCGTTCCAGACGGCGGCGAGCGCTCCGACCCCGCCGAGGAGGACGAGCCCTCCGATGACCCGGCGCGCCCATCCACGGGCGGCGTACAGTCCCACGATCGCGGCCAGTCCCACCCATCCGATCCCGGACAGGGCGCCGGTGAGGTCGCCGCCGGTCAGTTCGACGGACACGGGTTCGACAGGACCGGGCACGGCGATCTCACCGGTGACCCAGAGTCTGCCGCCCGCGGCGAGCAGCAGCCCGGCTCCGGCGGCCAGAGTGACTGTGACGACGGCGTACTCGCGGCCCGCGCGCGCGGGGGGTTCGGTGGAACTCACAGGAGCCGTCCCGCGTCGAAACACGTGCGGTCGCCGGTGTGACAGGCGGCCCCGGTCTGGTCGACGCGTACCAGAAGGGTGTCGCCGTCACAGTCGAGCGCGACCGAGATCACACGCTGTGTGTTCCCGGAGGTGGCCCCCTTGACCCAGTACTCCCCCCTGCTGCGCGACCAGTACGTGGCGGCGCCGGTGGTCAGGGTGCGGTGCAGGGCCTCGTCGTCCATCCAGGCGAGCATGAGGACCTCCCCGGTGTCGTGCTGCTGCACGACGGCGGGCACGAGGCCGTCCGGGTTGCGCTTCAGGCGTGCGGCGATGTCCGGGTCGAGGCTGGAGACGCTCATGATTCCCAGGTTATGACCGCTGTGCGGCCACCGTGCACCGGGGCGCGGTTCGCGCGCGGCGGTCCGGTCCGTGGGTGCGCCGCCGGGGTGGCCGGAGGGCGTAGGGTTCGTCCGTCCGACACCGCCTTTCCGTTCCGACGGGCCCGCACGATGGGAGTCCCGTGACCGCCGAGTTCCTGTCCGCCGACCTGGCGGGAAAGCCCGCCGCCCTGACCGCCCTCGCTGAACGCTTCCCCCGGTGGGACCCGTACGCGGCGCTGCCGGCGCTGCTGGAGGACGAGCCCGCCGCGGTGCGGTTGCTCGGTCTGGGCGCGGCCCGGCGCGTGTGCGAGACGGCGGCGGCTCGGCTGCGGCGGGCGGGGATCGCCGCGAGCGCCGAGCACGCCTCGTCGGCCGAGGAGCCTCCGGCCGGCCCGGAGACCCTGGTGGTGGGGGTGAGCTTGGGCGGGGGACAGCGTGAGCTGTGCACGGTGTTGGACCGCTACGTGGCGCGCTCCCCGGTGATCGTGCTCACACCCGATCCGGACGCGGTGGTGTCCCGGTTGGCGGACCTGGTGGTCCCGCTGAACGCGGGCGCGGAGTCGTCGGGGCTGGGGTGCCGCTCCTACCAGCACGCCATGGCGCTGGCTCTGCTGCTGGGGCACCGCCTGGGCGCTCCCGTGTCGGGGAGCAGCGGGAACTTCCCCGGGTTGCTGCGGCGGGCGGCCAACGCGACGGAGGTGCTGCTGGCCGACGCGCAGCGGTGGGTGCCGGAGGCGGCGCGGGCCCTGGACTCGCCGCACGGCGTGCATCTGGTGGCTCCGGCCGAGCGGTTGGCGTCGGCGGGGCAGGGGGTGCGCGTCCTGCGCGGTGGGCCGGTGCGGGTGGCGCACGCGGTCGAGACCGGGGAGTGGTCGCACACCGACCGTTACCTTGCGGCGGTGACCGACTACCGCGCGCTGCTGTTCGCGGGTTCGGCCTACGACCAGAGGTTCGCCGAGCACCTGGCGCAGTTGCGGGGACGGTTCGTGGCCGTGGGAGCCACCCCCGAACGCGAGAGCGTCGCGGGGGCGGAGCTGACCGTGCGCTACCCGGGTGACCGGGACCCGGACGTGAGCCTGCTGGTGGAGCCGCTGGTGGCGGAGTTGGTGGCGGCGCACTGGTGGCACGCCCGCGGCCGTTGACCGCCACCGCGGCCCGCTGTGCCGTTCAGGCCGAGGACCGAACCCAGGAGGCGTACAGGTCGGCGTAGACGCCCGGACGTGCGACCAGTTCGTCGTGGGTGCCGCTCTGGACGACGCGTCCCTGGTCGAAGACGAGGACCCGATCGGCTGCCTCGGCCGTGGACAGGCGGTGGGCGATGGCCACGGAGGTGCGGCCGCGGGTGAGCCGGTCCAGGGCGCGCTGGATGCGCACCTCGGTGTGCGGGTCCACGGCGGAGGTGGCCTCGTCCAGGACGAGCAGGTCGGGGTCGGCGATGTAGGCGCGGACCAGGGCGACGAGCTGTCGCTCCCCCGCTGAGAGGGACTCGCCGCGTTGGCCGACGGGGGTGTCCAGGCCGTGGGCGAGGCTGGCGAGCCAGTCGGCGAGGCCGAGTTCGGTGATGGCGGCCTCCAGTTCGACGTCGGTGCTCTCGGGCCGGGCGAAGCGGATGTTGTCGCCCAGGGAGCTGTCGAACAGGAAGCCCTCCTGGGGCACCATGACGACGCGGCTGCGCAGGGAGGAGAAGGCCACCTCGCGCAGGTCGACGTCGTCGAGGAGGACGCGCCCGCCGCCCGGGTCCATCAGGCGGGTGAGGAGCTTGACGAAGGTGGTCTTGCCCGATCCGGTCTCCCCCACCACGGCCAGGCGGGTGCCGGGGGTGATCCGGACGTCGATGCCGTCGAGGACGGTCGGCCCGTCCGGGTAGGCGTAGGTGACGTCGTCGAAGCGGACCTCGACGGGGCCGCGCGGCAGCACGTGCCCGGCCTCTCCGGGGTCGGCGATGTCGGGGACGGTGTCGAGCACGCCCAGGACCCGGCGCCACCCGGCGATGGCGTTCTGCGCCTCGTTGAAGATCTCGGTGGCCATCATCATCGGCATGACGAACAGGGTCATGAGGAAGAGGAAGGCGACGAGCTGCCCGGCGGTGAGTTGGCCGTCGATGCCAAGCCACACGCCGACCAGGACCACGGCGACGTTGCCGATGGCGGCGATGATCTCGGCGAAGGGCGACACGGCCATGGACAGGCGCTGAGCCTTGACCTGGGCGCGGCGGGTGGCCAGGACGGTGGAGTCGATGCGGTGGGCGGTGCGCTCCTCGGTGCCGTAGGCGCGGATGACGGCGGCGCCCATGACGGTCTCGCCGATGGCGCCGAGCATGTCGCCGGTGCGTTCGCGGACCTTGAGGTAGGCGCGGGAGAGCAGCTTCTGGAGCCAGCGGGCGCCGAAGAGCAGCGGCAGGAAGCAGATCCACACCACGAGGGTGAGCTGCCAGGAGTAGACCGCCATGAGGGCGGTGGCGACGACCAGTTGGCCCGCGCTGACGATGAGCAGCAGCCCGCCCCACTGCATGAAGGTGCTGATCTGGTCGACGTCGCCGGTGACGCGGGAGACCAGGGCGCCCTTGCGTTCACTGTTCTGGGTGAGCACGGACAGGTCGTGCACGTGGCGGAAGGCCTTGCGGCGCAGGGTGGCCAGCCCGGACTCGGTGGCCCGGTACAGGCGCACGTTCATCAGGTAGGAGCAGACCATGGTGACCACGAGCAGTGCGGCGCACACGCTGACCATGCGGGTGACGAAGCCGAGGTCGGGTCCGCCGGGGCCGGAGAGCCCGTTATCGATGATCTGCTGGACGGCGACGGGCACGATGACCTTGCCCGCGGTGGCCACGACGGCGAGGGCGAGGGTCAGCCACAGGCCGTGGGCGAACTCCGGGGAGAGGTGGAGTCCGCGGCGCAGGGTCCGCAGGGCCGAGTCCTGGGACTTGCTGAGTGCGGGTGTCTCGGCCCGGTCGGCGCCGGGGCGGTCGGCCTCCGGGGCGGACCGCCGCCCGGTGCGGGGCTGGGCGGGTGCGCTCATCAGCGGGACTCCTCGGTGGCGACGGCGTGGTGGCGGGTGGTGTCGGTGTCGGGCCGCGCCGCGGAGGTCCGTTGGGGGTGGGGCGGGCCCGGTTCCTCGGGTGTCGGTGCGTGTCCGGCCGCGTTCTCCGCGGAGGCGCGCTCGTAGGCGGTGACGAGCCGGGTGTAGCCGGGCGAGGTGGCCAGGAGCTCCTCGTGGGTACCGCGGGCCAGGATGCGGCCGCCCTCCAGGTAGACGACCTCGTCGGCGAGTTCGATGGTGGCGCGGCGGTAGGCGACCACGACGACGGTGGCGGCGTCGTCGCGTTCACGTAGTCCGGCGAGGATCTGGGCCTCGATCTGGGGGTCGACGGCGGAGGTGGCGTCGTCGAGGACGAGCAGTCGGGGGCGGCGGACGATGGCGCGGGCCAGGGCCAGGCGCTGGCGCTGGCCGCCGGACAGGGTGGTGCCCTTCTCCCCGAGCCGGGCGTCGAGCCCGCCGTCGAGTTCGCGGACGAAGCCGTCGGCGCGGGCCAGGCGTAGGGCGGCCCACACGTGGTCGTCGTCGAGGTCGGTCGCGCCGAGGGTGATGTTGTCGCGGACGGTGTCCTCGAAGACGAAGGTGTTCTGTGGGACGAGTGCGGCGTGCCGGGGGATCTGTCCGTGGGCCAGGTCGCGGGTGTCGACGCCGTCGTAGGCGACGGTGCCGGAGTCGGGGTCGACCAGTCGCATGAGGACGGTGGTCAGGGTGGACTTGCCCGCGCCCGTGGGGCCGACCAGGGCGACGGTGCGGCCGGGGGCGATGTCGAGGTCGACGCCGGCGAGGACGGTGGTGCGGGCCTCGTTCCCGGCGCCGTCCATGAGGTCGCGGACGTGGTCGTCGGCGTCGTAGGTGTCGGCGTAGGAGAAGGTGACCTCGCGCATGGTGAGCGCGATGCCGGTGGGGGTGTCCTCCAGGGTCCGGTCGCCGTGGTCCATGGCGCCCTCGGAGCGCAGGACCGACTGGACCCGGTCCCAGCCGACGACGGTCCGGGACAGGTCGCCCAGGAGCCAGCCGAAGGAGCGGATGGGCAGGGCCATGAGGGTGAACAGATAGGCGATGGTGACGAGTTCGCCGGGGTCGACCGCGCCTGTGGACAGTCGCCACATGCCCAGGAGGAGGACGGCGAGGACTCCGAGGTTGGGCAGGGCCTCCATGAAGGGGTCGAACATGGACCGCATGCGGCCGACCTGGATGAGGGCGTCGCGGAGGCGGTGGGCGGCGTGGGTGAAGCGTTCGGTCTCGGTGTCCTCGCGGCCGAGGGTCTTGACGACGAGGGCGCCGTCGAAGGACTCGTGGGCGACGCCGCTGACCTCGGCGCGCAGGGCCTGGGCCCGGGAGGCCATGGGTGAGATCCGGCGTTGGAAGACGACGTTGGCGGCGGTCAGGACGGGGAAGACGACGAAGGCGATCAGGGCCAGGACGGGGTCGGTGACGATCATGGCGACGGCGGCGGTGCCGAGCATGAACACGGACCCGACGGCCATCGGCAGCGGTGCGAGCGGCTGCCAGGCGGCCTCGACGTCGGCGTTGGCGTTGGACAGCAGCTGCCCGGTGGGGTGGCGGTGGTGCCACGCCAGGGGGAGGTCCAGGTATTTGCGGGCGACGGCGCGGCGGTAGCGGGCCTGCATGCGGAACTGCATGAGTCCGGCGAAGAGCCGCCGCAGGGCCAGGCCGACGGCTTTGCCGAGTCCGACGGCCAGGAGGAGCGCGGACGCGCCGAGGAGGGCGGCGAAGGTGGTGGAGCCGCTCTCGAAGGCGGGCAGGATCGTCTCGTCGGTGAGGTGGCCGAGGACGGAGGCGGAGGCGACGGTGATCGCGGCGTGCAGCATGGCGCCGGCGACGGCGATGAGGAACACCCAGGGTTCGGTGCGGATGGCGACGCCGAGGACGCGCATCCCGCGGGTGAAGATCCGGTCGCCGCTTTCGCCGGTGGCGTCCCGTCCGGGGTCGGGAGAGGCGGGGTCGTCGACGTTCCCGGGTGCCGCGACCGGGGTGCCTTCTTCCTGTTCGTCCGGTCCCGTGCTCCTCGTCGCCTGCGCCATACGCCCCCCGTTCACGTCCGCGTGCGATCGGCCCGGTTGGGGGCCGACCGGTGGCGCCCCGCAGGGCTCCGGTCGTGCCGGAGGGTGTCGGGGCGCTCGTCGGGTCAACCTATCCAGCGGTGCCGACAGGTTCCACCGAGTTGTTTCAGCACCGGACGTGTGGGGGGTATTCCACGTGTGTCACCCGGTTTCCGGATGTGGTGCGGCACACCCCGGCGGGGTGTACGGGTGGGCGGCGCGGACGGGTGTCGCGTGCGGCCGGGGCGGGCCGGAGGTCAGCGGTCGTAGTCCTGGTAGGTGATCAGTGCGCGGAACGTGGCCGGTCCGGCGATGCCGTCGACCCCGATGCCCAGGGAGTCCTGCGCGCCGCGCACCGCGGCCTCGGTCTGCGGCCCGTACAGGCCGTCGGTGATCAGGTGAAGCGCGAACTTGGCGTTGAGCAGGCGCTGGATCGCCTCGACGACCAGGCCGCTGGAGCCGCTCCGGTACAGGCCGAAGGTCTCCGACCGCAGCGCCTCCCAGGTCGCCGCGTCCAGCCGTGAGGTCTGGGCGATCCCCGAGTACTCCTGGTAGGCGCGGACGGCGTGGCCCATCTGGGCGTCGAAGGGGATCGGGCGGTCGAGGTCCATGTGCGGGTCGAACCCGATCTGGATGAGCAGCAGCTTGGCCACGGCGATGTCGACGTCGGCGTCGCCGAGGCCGTACTCGGGCCAGGGATCGGCGCCGGCGGCGGGGGCCGGGGCCGGAGCGGCGGGCCGGTCGTGGGCGGAAGCCGACGACGAGCCGACGAGGGCGACGGCCAGGACCATGAGTCCGGCCGTGAGCAGGGCCGCCAGGCGGCCGGGAAGGCGGGTACGCGTCTGGGTGGGCATGGGGGTGCTCCTTCCCCGGTGGGTGGTCCTCCGGTACTCCGTGGGATGACCGTTCCGGGCATACCGTTCGCCCCGGGACGCCGATGGTTCCCGTGGCGCCTCGGCCCCTCCCCCGCGGGCGTGGCGCCGGGGCGCCGTGCCCGCAGGGTGCGGCCGGGTTCAGCGTACGGCGTATCCGGCCTCGCGCAGGCTCGCCTTGACGTCGGCGATGGTGAACTCGCCGAAGTGGAAGACGGTCGCGGCCAGGACCGCGTCCGCGCCGGCGGCGACCGCCGGGACGAAGTGCTCCACGGCCCCGGCTCCGCCGGAGGCGATCAGCGGTACGTCGACGCGGGCGCGCACGGCGCGGATGAGTTCCAGGTCGAAGCCCTCCTTGGTGCCGTCGGCGTCCATGGAGTTGAGCAGGATCTCGCCCGCGCCGAGGGCGGCGGCGCGCTCACACCACTCCAGGGCGTCGATTCCGGTGCCCCGCCGTCCTCCGTGGGTGGTCACCTCGAAGCCGCTCGGGGTCGGCTCGTCGCCGTCGCGGACCCGGCGCACGTCGGCGGACAGGACGAGGACCTGGCGGCCGAAGCGTTCGGCGATCTCCCCGATGAGCTCGGGGCGGGCGATGGCGGCGGTGTTGACGCCGACCTTGTCGGCGCCCGCGCGTAGGAGGGTGTCGACGTCGTCGGTGGTGCGTACTCCCCCGCCGACGGTGAGCGGGATGAACACCTGGTCGGCGGTGCGGCGCACCACGTCGTAGGTGGTCTCGCGGTCGCCGCTGGAGGCGGTGACGTCGAGGAAGGTGAGTTCGTCGGCGCCGCCCGCGTCGTAGGTCCCGGCGAGTTCGACCGGGTCGCCCGCGTCGCGCAGGTTCTCGAAGTTGACGCCCTTGACCACCCGCCCGGCGTCCACGTCCAGGCAGGGGATGACACGGATGGCGAGGCTCACCGACGCTCCCCCCTCACGACGGCCAGGGCGTCCTCCAGGGTGAAGGCGCCCTCGTAGAGCGCCGTGCCCATGATCGCGCCCTCCACTCCCTCGGGGACGAGGGTGGCGATGGCGCTCAGGTCGTCGAGGCTGGACACTCCGCCGCTGGCCACGACGGGCTTGTCGGTGCGCGCGCATACGGTGCGCAGCAGGTCGAGGTTGGGGCCCTTGAGGGTGCCGTCCTTGTTGACGTCGGTGACGACGTAGCGGGCGCAGCCCTCCGACTCCAGGCGCTCCAGGGTGGTGAACAGGTCGCCGCCCTCACGGGTCCAGCCGCGGGCGGCCAGGGTGGTGCCGCGCACGTCGAGGCCGATGGCGATGCGGTCGCCGTGCTGGGCGATGATCTTGGCGCACCACTCGGGGTTCTCCAGGGCGGCGGTGCCGATGTTGACCCGGGTGCAGCCGGTGGCCAGGGCGGCGGCGAGCGACTCGTCGTCGCGGATGCCGCCGGACATCTCCACCTTCACGTCCAGGCGGCCGACGATGTCGCGCAGCAGGTCGCGGTTGTGGCCGCGGCCGAAGGCGGCGTCGAGGTCCACCAGGTGGATCCACTCGGCTCCGGCCTCCTGCCACCGCGTGGCGGCGGTGAGGGGGTCGCCGTAGCGGCCGCCGGAGCCCGCCTCGCCCTGGACGAGCTGGACGGCCTGGCCGCCCGCAACGTCCACGGCGGGCAGGAGTTCGAGTGCGGTGGACGACACGGTGTCAGTCATGAAGCCTTCTCGTGGTCGGTGCTGAAGAGTCGGTCGGATGCCGGGGTCACCCGAGCATGCCCACCCAGTTGGCCAGCACGCGGGCGCCCGCGTCGCCGGACTTCTCCGGGTGGAACTGGGTGGCGCACAGGGGCCCGTTCTCGACCGCGGCCACGAACGGCTCACCGTGCTCGGACCAGGTCACCCCCGGGGCGGGGATGCGCGCGTTGGTGGGCGTGAACTCCCAGGTGCGCACGGCGTAGGAGTGCACGAAGTAGAAGCGGTCCTCGGGGCCGATCCCGGCGAAGAGCCGGGTGTCCTCGGGCGGGCGGACGGTGTTCCAGCCCATGTGCGGCACGACGGGGGCACGCAGGCGCTCCACCGTGCCGGGCCACTCTCCGCAGCCCTCGGTGGCCACGTCCTCGGCGTGCACGTCGGCCTGTTCGACGCCGCGCTCGAAGAGGACCTGCATGCCCACGCAGATGCCCAGGACGGGGCGGCCCCCGGCCACACGCTTGCCGATGATCCGGTCCCCACCCGCGGCGCGCAGGCTGGACATGCAGGCGCTGAAGGCGCCCACGCCGGGGACGACGAGCCCGTCGGCGTCGAGGGCGGTGTGCGGGTCGGAGGTGACGGTCACGTCCGCGCCGGTGCGCTCCATGGCGCGCTGCGCCGAGCGCAGGTTGCCCGATCCGTAGTCGAAGACGACCACTCGTGACGGCATGAAGTCTGCCTTTCCGCTAGGGGTAGAGCCGGAGCGCCCCGGAGGCCACGGCGAGGACCGCGCAGGCGCCCAGGGCGACGGCGGCGACCCGGTTGACCTTCCACAGGGAGTAGGCGCCCCCGATGAGGAAGCCGCCGAGGACGATGAGCAGCAGCGCCCACACGTCGTCGCCCATTTACAGGGCACCCTTGGTGGACGGGATGTCGGTGACGCGCGGGTCGTTCTCGGTGGCGGCGCGCAGGGCGCGGGCCAGGGCCTTGAACTGGCACTCGACGATGTGGTGGGCGTTGCGTCCGTAGGGCACGTGGACGTGCAGGGCCACGCGCGCCTGGGCCACGAACGACTCCAGGATGTGGCGGGTCATGGTCGTGTCGTAGTCGCGGCCGATGATCGGCGCCATGCCCTCGGGCTCGCTGTGCACCAGGTAGGGGCGGCCGGACACGTCGACGGTCACCTCGGCCAGCGCCTCGTCCAGGGGCACCTTGGTGTCGGCGAAGCGGCGGATGCCGCGCTTGTCGCCGAGCGCCTCGCGGAAGGCGGCGCCCAGGGCGAGCGCGGTGTCCTCCATGGTGTGGTGGGAGTCGATGTGCAGGTCGCCCTCGGTGCGCACGGTGAGGTCGAACAGACCGTGCTTGGCGAGCTGGTCGAGCATGTGGTCGAAGAAGCCGACGCCGGTGGAGACGTCGGCGACGCCGGTGCCGTCGAGGTCAATCTCGACCAGGACCTTGGTTTCCTTGGTGGTGCGTTCGACGCGTCCGGTGCGGCTCATGGTGACTCTCTCGGTGGTGGGTGGACGGGCTGCGGCCGAGGGCCGTCCGCCGGGGCGGTGGAGCGCGGTCAGCGCCCGGTGGCCTGGAGCAGGGCACGGCGGAAACTGGCCATCTCGTCGGGGGTGCCGACGGTGACGCGCAGCCATCCGGGCGGGCCGGTCTCGCGGATGAGGACCTGGTGGTCGAGCATGGTGTTCCAGACCTTGGTGCGGTCCTCGAACTCGCCGAACAGGACGAAGTTGGCGTCGGAGTCGGCGACGGAGAAGCCCTGTTCGCGAAGCCAGGCGACGAGGTCGTCGCGTTCGGCTCGCAGGTCGGCGACGGCGGCGAGGAGTTCGTCCGCGTACTCCAGGGCCGTGGACGCGACCGCCTGGGTGACGGCGGACAGGTGGTAGGGCAGGCGGACCAGCTGGAGGGCGTCGACCACGGCCGGGTGCGCGGCGAGGTAGCCGACGCGGGCCCCGGCCAGGGCGAAGGCCTTGGACATGGTGCGCGAGACGATGAGCCGGGGGTACTCCGGCAGCAGGGTCAGGGCGCTCGGTGTGCCCTCGCGGCGGAACTCGGCGTAGGCCTCGTCGACGACGACCACGCCGGGTGCGGCCTCGGCGATGCGCCGGATGGCGGCGATGTCGAGGGCGGTGCCGGTGGGGTTGTTGGGCGAGGTGAGGAACACGACGCTGGGCCGGTGTTCGGCGATCGCGGCCAGGGCGGCGTCGACGTCGACCCGAAAGTCCGCGTCGCGGGGCACGGACAGCCAGTCGGTGTTGGTGCCGCGCGCGATGATCGGGTGCATCGAGTAGGACGGCTCGAAGCCCATCGCGGTCCGTCCGGGCCCGCCGAAGGCCTGGAGGATCTGCTGGAGGATCTCGTTGGAGCCGTTGGCCGCCCAGACCTGATCCGCGGTCAGCCCGTGGCCGAGGTAGCCGGCCAGCCCCTCACGCAGGTGGACGGCGTCCCGGTCGGGGTAGCGGTTGAGGCCCGACGCGGTCTCGGCGACGGCCTCGGCCACCGCCTTGGCCAGGCTCGGCGAGGGCGCGTACGGGTTCTCGTTGGTGTTGAGGACGACCGGCACCTCCAGCTGCGGCGCGCCGTAGGGTGATCGGCCGCGCAGGTCGTCACGGAGGGGCAGGTCGTTCAGTGTGAAGCTCACGGTTGCACGCTCTTGGTGTCTCGGGTCGTCCGTCGGGTGTTCAGGCCGTGCCGTGGCCGGTGCGCGCGGTGACCGCCTCACCGTGCGCGGGCAGGTCCTCGGCGTTGGCCAGGGTGACGACGTGATGGGCGACCTCGGCCAGCGCGTCGCGGTCGTAGGAGACGACGTGGACGCCGCGCAGGAAGGTCTGGACGCTCAGGCCGCCGCTGTGGCAGGCACAG
>NZ_ANBC01000571.1 GCF_000341125.1 Nocardiopsis lucentensis DSM 44048
CGTCGGCGGTCATGATCTCCAGGTGCTCGGCCGCGTAGGCGTCCACGACGGCGAGCCCGTGTTCGACGTCGTCGACCAGGACGATGCCGGACTGGGGACCGCTGAGAGCCTCGCGGACGCGGTCCGCGTGCTTGGTGGCGGGGACGCGCACGGCGAGCCGTTCGGCGACGGCGTCGGCCAAGGCCTCGTCCGGAGTGACCAGGACGGAGGCGGCCACGACGTCGTGCTCGGCCTGGCTGATGAGGTCGGCGGCGACGTAGTCGGCGTTGGCGGTGGCGTCGGCCAGGATGGCGATCTCGGTGGGCCCGGCCTCGGCGTCGATGCCGATGACACCCTTGAGCAGGCGCTTGGCGGCGGCCACCCAGATGTTGCCGGGGCCGGTGACCATGTCGACGCGCGCGCACTCGCCCGCCCCGTGGGCGAACATGGCCACGGCCTGGGCGCCGCCGACGGCGTAGACCTCGTCGACGCCGAGCAGGGCGCAGGCCGCGAGGATGGTCGGGTGGGGCAGGCCGCCGAACTCGCGCTGGGGCGGTGAGGTGACGGCCAGGGACGCCACGCCCGCCTCCTGGGCGGGGACGACGTTCATGATGACGCTGGACGGGTACACGGCCCGGCCGCCGGGCACGTAGAGGCCGACGCGGCCGACCGGGATCCACTTCTCGGTGACGGTGCCGCCGGGGACGACCTGGGTGGTGTGGTCGGTGCGGCGCTGGTCGCGGTGGACCTTGCGGGCGCGGCGGATGGACTCCTCCAGCGCGGCGCGCACGGCGGGGTCGAGGTCGGCCAGGGCGGCGTCGATCGCCTCGCGCGGGACCCGGATGTCGGTGAGGCGGACGCCGTCGAAGCGTTCGGTGAGCTCGATCAGCGCCTCGGTTCCGCGATGGCGCACGTCCTCGCACAGGGGGCGTACGCGCTCGGCCGCGTCCGCCACGTCCAGTTCCGCGCGCGGGAGCGCTTCGCGGGGGTCGCCTTGGGTGCCTCGGAGGTCGATTCGACTGATCACGGCCCCAGTCTAGGGCGCTTCACCGTGACCGAGGGTGTCGTGTTCCGCATGTTGGACAGCGCACGTGCGCGTCCGGTGGGTCGCGTTCGCCCGTGAACATCGCCGACCAGCCCGACACGAATGCCCTTAATAAGCTTCCCCTTACTTTGGAATACCTAACCTCAGCTATCTTCAGAAAGGCTTGCCTAACAAATTGAGACACGTTTTTCAGCGTGTCGCATAATGCATTTGAATGCGTTATCGTGATGCCATGACTTCGAGCAAGAGCGGCGACAGCGGCCTTTCCAAGTTCCACCGCCTCCTGGTTGACCAGGTACGGCACGAGTACACCGCGTCGCACCAGTATGTGGCCATCGCGACATGGTTCGACGCCCGGGACCTTCCGCAGTTGGCACGCGTCTTCTACGAGCAGTCGCTGGAGGAGCGCGATCACGCGCAGATGATCGTGCGATACCTCATCGACAGCGACGTGGACTTCGCCTTTCCCGCAGTGGACGAGATCGAGACCGATTTCAACACCGCGCGCGATCTCGTGGCCCTGGCCCTGCGTCAGGAGCGCGAGGTGACGAACCAGATCCACCGGCTGGCCAAGGTCGCCCGTGACGAGGACGACTACGCGGGCGAGCAGTTCCTCCAGTGGTTCGTCCAGGAGCAGACGGAGGAGATCGCCAAGATGTCGACCCTCCTCAACGTGGTCGACCGCGCCGACGGCAACCTCTTCGACGTGGAGACCTTCGTGGCGCGTGACATGCCCAGCGAGGAGCACGGCAGCCAGGACGCGCCGGAGACGGCGGGTCCGTCGGTGTCCTGACCTCGGGCCGTCCCGGTGATGGGAGGGTCCGCTCCAGGCGGCCCGGGTGCGGGCGTCCGGCCCTGAGGGGAGGCCGGTCGCCGCCCGGGCCGTGCCGTGCGCGGGCTCCACGGGCATACTGGAACCATGCCCGTGGCACTGCCGATCTTTCCGCTCAACACCGTCCTGTTCCCCGGTATGAGCGTTCCCTTGCACGTGTTCGAGCGGCGTTACCGCCGCCTCGTCTCCGAACTCCTGGGCCCCACCCTGACCGGGGGTGAGGGTTCGACCCGCCGTGGTGGTCCGCACCGCTTCGGCGTGGTGTGGATCGAACTCGGCCACGAGGTGGCCAGCGAGTCCGGCCAGGGCTCCGGCGGCGCCGACACGGGCGTACCCACGACCGGCCGGAGCGAGGTGTCCCTGCCGAGGGTGAGCGGGACCGGGTGCACCGCGGTCGTGCGGGACGTGCGCACCTACGAGGACGGGCGCTACGACCTGGTCGTCGAGGGCGGCGCCCGGTTCGCCGTCACCGACCTGTCCGAGGTCGACCCCTCCTCACCGGACGAGTACTCGACCGCCTCGGTGTCGTTCCTGCCCGAACCGGTGGGTCCGGACGCCGAGGAGCACGCCGAGCGGGTCCGGGATCTGTACGACACCTACTGCGAGCGTTTGGCCGCCATCGGGATGGCGCCGGAGACCCACCCCGATCTGCCCAAGGACCCGATCGCGCTGTCCTACACGGTGGCGGCGTCGGTGGTCCTGGACCAGGCGGAGAAGCAGCGGATGCTGGAGGCGGAGGACGCCGCCACCCGCCTCGCGGTGGCCGCGCGCTTCCTACGCCGGGAGAACCGGATCGTGGACGCTCCCACCCTCCCCAACCTGCCCGCCGGTCCCTTCCTGAACAACGGCGTCTCCTTCAACTAGCCCGGGTTAGGCTGCTGGTGCGGTCGCCGCACGCGACGCGTGTCCGGCGTCCGTGACCTTCAGTGACCCCGTGAGAGTTGAGGAGACGTCCGGCATGAGTGGAAGGGGCACACCCGCGACCGTGGCCGCGGGGCGGGCCAAGACCGCCTACACGCTGCACCCCTATGAGGTGGACGGTGGCGCGGACGGGCACTCCTACGGCACCGACGCCGCCGACGCGCTGGGGGTCCCGCACGAGCGGGTCCTCAAGACACTGATCGCCGAGGTGGACGGTGTGTTCACGGTCGGGGTGGTGCCGGTGAGCGCGTCGCTGGACCTCAAGGCGCTGGCCGCCGCGGTCGGCGGGAAGCGCGCGACGATGGCGGACCCGGCCCGGGCCGAACGGATCACCGGGTACGTGCGCGGGGGCATCAGCCCGCTGGGGCAGCGCAAACGGTTGCGGACGGTGATCGACGCGTCGGTGACGGAGCTGGCGTCGGTCTACGTCTCAGCGGGGCGGCGGGGGCTCCAGATGGAGTTGGCGCCCCGGGACCTGATCCGGCTGACGGAGGCGGTCACCGCCCCGATCGGCGCCTCCTGAGTGACGGCGGGCACGGTCGCGCATCCCCCGCGCCACAGGGGCCGGTGCTTCCGCGCACAGTCGGCCACGGACCGTTGCCGGACCCGCTACCCGGGGGTAGCGTTGTGACATGAACAACAGTTCATCCCCCTTTCCCTCGATCGCCGCCATGTTCACCGCCCGTGTCGCCGAATCCGGCGACGCCGTGGCCTTCACCCACCCCGTCCCGGCGCCCTCCGGCGACGGCGAGACCTGGGCCGAGCTGACCTGGGCCCAGACCTGTGACCGTGTCCGCGACATCGCCCTGGGGCTGCACTCGCTCGGGGTGACCTCCCAGGCCCGGTGCGCGATCGCGGCGAGCACCAGGATCGAGTGGATCCTGGCCGACCTCGGCGTGCTGTGCGCGGGAGGGGCGACGACGACCATCTACCCCTCATGCACCCCGCCCGACTGCGCCTACATCGTCTCCGACTCCGGCAGCATGGTCGCCTTCGCCGAGGACGACGAACAGGTCGCCAAGCTGCTCCGACAGCGCGCCCAGATGCCTGGCCTGACCCGGGTGATCGCCTTCGAGGGCGAGGCCGGGGGCGACGACGAGTGGGTGATGTCGCTCGCCGAACTGGAGGCGCGCGGCGCACGACTGGCCGCCGAGCGGCCCGGCCTGTTCGGGGAGTTGGTGGCACGGGTTCGCCCCGAACACCTGGCCACCCTCATCTACACCTCCGGCACCACGGGCAGGCCCAAGGGGGTACGGCTCGACCACGCCAACTGGCTGTACGAGGCCGAGGCCCTGCACACCCTCGACCAGGAGCTGCGCGCTCAGGGGCGGGCGCTGTTGACCGGTGACGACGTGCAGTACCTGTGGCTGCCGCNCTGCGCATCGGCTACCGGACGGCGGTGGACGGGCGCATGGACCGGATCGTGGACAATCTGGCCGTGGTCCGGCCGACGTTCATGGCGGCGGCGCCGCGCATCTTCGAGAAGGTGTACAACCGCGTGGTGATACAGGCCAAGGAGGGCGGCGCGGCCCGGTATCGGATCTTCCGGTGGGCGGCGGCCGTGGCCGACCGAGTCGCGCGCGAGCACGAGCGGGGGCGCGAACCCGGCGGTGTACTGGCCGCGCAGCACCGTGTCGCCGACCGGCTGGTGTTCTCCAAGCTGCGTGCCCGGTTCGGGGGACGGCTCCGATTCTTCGTCTCCGGCAGCGCGCCCCTGGCTCCGGAGATCGGCCGGTTCTTCCACGGTGCGGGGATCACGATCCTGGAAGGGTACGGGCTCACGGAGAGCAGTGGAGCCACGTTCGTCAATCGGCCGGGCGAGGTGCGGTTCGGGAGTGTGGGGCTGCCGATGCCCGGTACCGAGGTCAGGATCGCCGAGGACGGCGAGGTGATGCTGCGCGGCGGCGGGGTGATGCGCGGCTACCACAACCTGTCCGGTGCCACCGAGGCGGTGCTGACGGAGGACGGGTGGTTCGCGACCGGTGACATCGGCGTCCTGGAGGACGGGCACCTGCGTATCACCGACCGCAAGAAGGAACTGATCAAGACCTCCGGCGGCAAGTACGTGGCCCCGCAGGGCATCGAGGGTCGGTTCAAGGCGCTGTGCCCGTACGTGAGCAACCTGGTCGTGCACGGGGATCGGCGGCCGTACTGCGTGGCACTCGTGGCTCTGGACCCCGAGGCGATCGCCGAGTGGGCCGCCGACAAAGGCCTGGGCGGGCTCGACTACACCGCGCTGACCAGGGAGCCCGCGGTTCGGGCGATCGTGCAGGAGGCGATCGACACGTTGAACCGGGATCTGCCCCGGCACGAGACCGTGAAGCGCTTCGCGATCCTGCCGAGTGACCTGTCGGTGGAGGAGGGGGAGATCACACCGAGTCTCAAGATGCGGCGGCGGGCGATCGAGGAGAAGTACCGCGAACTGCTGGACGGCATGTACGAGGGCACCGTCCAGAGCCTCTGACCCGCGGGGCTCAGGGAGCGGAGTCCTCGGTGCCGGTCTGGCCGTGTTCGGGGGTCGCGGAGGTGTCGGTCGGGTCCGCGGCCCGCGGGGATCGCGGGTGCTCCACGGCCTGCGGGGGCTCCGGATCAGGGGCGGGCGGGAGCACGCCCGGCTGGTCGGAGCGCAGGGCGCTGATCCCGTCCAACAGTCCGTACTGGAGGACGAAGAGGAAGGGCCAGACCACCAGGAACGAGGTCGCGCGCAGGTCGAGACCGACGGTGACGGACTCCCCGCGTTCGGCGGCGGCCGCGGCCGCGTGGAGGGGCGCGTCGATCAGGGTCCCGACCTGCCAGGTGAGCACGGTCGCGGCCATCGCGCCCAGGGTGCCCGCGACCAGGAAGACCATGCGCAGGTCCTGGATCCGATAGCGCGCCAGGGAGAACTGGACCATGTAGGCGGCGTAACCGGTGGCCATACCGGCGGCCCCCGTGATGAGGGCGAAGTACGCCTCCCCCGCGAAGACCTCCCCGGCGGTGCCCGTGAAGACCCGGCCGTCCCCGAGCGCGGTGCCCACCGCGCGGTCGGGGGCCAGCAGCCACCACACCGGGCCCAGGACGGTGCCGATCAGGGCCATGCCGACCAGGACGCACGCGCTCACGAGGAGCGCGTGGCGCGCTGCCCCCGCACGACTGTGATCGGTCATGTTCCCCCTTCTCCCGGGCTCGTCGACGCCCCGGAAAAGCACTGGCTGCGGGGCACGGCCGGAAGGAGAATACCCGCATGAGCGACATCACCGTCCCCTCACCCCTGACCGAACCCGCCCGAGTCGACCCTCCGATGGCCGCCGACGAGCGCACGATGCTCTCGTCGTGGTTGGACTGGCACCGCGCGACCGTGCGTCGCAAGTGTGCCGGGCTCGCCCCCGAACACGTGGGCGCGAGCCCGCTGCCGGCCTCGCCGCTGATGACGGTGGGCGGCATCGTGTCGCACCTGCGCTGGGTGGAGGCCTACTGGTTCGACACCGTCATGCTCAACCAACCCGATCGGGCACCCTATTCGCCCGAGGATCCCGACGCGGAGTTCCGGGTCGGCGCGCAGCGACCGTTGGCGGAGCTGCTCGACGAGTACGACGCCCAGTGTGCGCGCTCGCGGGAGATCACCGCCCGTCTGGAGCTGGGTACGACCGCCCGCAAGGCACGGCCCAACCCGACCCTGAGATGGGTGCTGCTGCACATGATCGAGGAGACGGCCCGACACAACGGGCACCTGGATGTGGTGCGCGAGCTCGCCGATGGTGTGACCGGCGAGTAGCCCCGCGTCCGTGTGGTCAGGAGGCCGGGCGCCGCCGGGCGGCACGTGCCCGGTTTCCGCACATCACCGTGCACCACGCCTGGTCCCTGCGCGTACGCAGGAAGTACATGCCGCAGCTGGGGGCGTCGCAACGGCGCAGCCGCTCCTTGCCCTCCCGCGCCAGCAGCACGAGCGCCTCCCTGGCCAGCACGGCGCCGACGTCGTCGGCCGCCTCCTCGTGGACGAGACCGCCGTCGGCGCCCAGACGCATGGTCACGGGGGCGCCCGCGGCCAGGGTGTTGAGCTCCTCCCGCGTCCGGTCCGGGATCTGCTCACCCCTCGCTCTGGCGTCCACCGCGGCCCGCAACGGGGCGCGGAGCGCACGCAGCGCGCCGAGCGGTTCCCGCGCCAGCGCCCGGTTTCCGAGCCGCTCCCGCCACGCCGCGGTCAGCCCGGGATCGGAGAGGAAGTCGACGTCGCCGTGTCCGGGACCGGCGCCGATGACGACGGTGTTGGTCAGGTCGAGGACGGGGTGCTCGTGGCCGATCCACGGCATGTCGTAGAACTCACGCAGCGTCATCCCCTCAAACTACCGGATTCTGCTCCCTGAATCCGTGATACTTTCATGTCACGGTTTTGAGCAATCAAGTCCGTGACATATTCGCTCTCCAGAGACGGGATGGTCCTCCATGACGCTTGAGTACGTTCACTTCGAGGCCAAGGACGTCGACGCGCTGACCGCCGACCGCGACCGGCTCGTCCATCGGCTGAAGGAGCGCTACGGCGACGCGTTCGTCAGTGCCCGGCTGGTGCGTTACGACGACGGCAGCATCGGTGACGTCATCGTGTGGGGATCACGCGAGGCGGCCGAGCGGGCCGCGAAGGAGATGCCCTCCGACGAGGCCGTCGCCGACTTCTTCGGTCAGATCACCACCGTGCACGACATGCGCCACGCCGAGGTCCTGCACAGCGCGTGACGCATCGGCGCCCGCTGACGAGCTTCTCGTCAGCGGGCGCCGCCGTGTGTCACTCCTCGGCGTCGGAGTGTTCGTCGGCTCCGTCGTCCTCGGCGAGGATCCGGTACAGGCCCCGTTTGGTCTCGTTCAGGAGCCGTTTGGCCCGTTCCGACTGCTCGTCGGTACCCGCCTGGGCGACCTGGGCCGCAGCGGCGCTGAGCTGGTAGGCGAGCTCGCCCATCTCCTCGTAGCGTGAGCGGGTGTCGGCGTGGGCGTCGTCCCCCGCCGCCCAGGGCGGGGTGAGGTCGGCGCCGTGCTCCTCCAGGTGGGCGATGCCCTCCTCGGTGAGCTGGTAGGGGCGGCGGCGCCCCTCCCCCGCGATCTGACTGACCATGCCCTCGTCCTCCAGCTGCTGGAGCATGGGGTAGACGGAGCCGGGACTGGGCCGCCACATGCCGCCGCTGCGCTCACGGCCCTCACGGATGATCTCGTATCCGCTGCGCGGCTCCTCGGCGAGCAGCAGCAGGATGCCGGTGCGGACGTCACCGCGCCGGGCACGGCGGGGGGCCCCNNNNGGGCCGAAACCGCCGAAGCCGTGCGCTGAGGGGCCGCCACCCCAGGGCGGCGTGGGGGGCACGACGGGAGGCCCGGGGGGAGGTGGCGGCCGGTGGCCGAACTCGGCGCGGTGGTGTGCGTGGCGTTCCTCGCCGGGCGCCTCGTCGTGACCGTGGTCGTGGTGACCGCGCGGGGTGTCGGTCGGCCGCCAGGACCAGGGGCCGCGGAACGGTCGACCGCCGCGCCCCTCCCAGGACCAGGGACCGGGCAGTGCCATGGCACTCATGGGGACTCCTTCTGCATTGTAGCGACACAAAGCGACTGTCTTACATGATTACGACAGTCAGCCTTTGTTCTGATAGCTTAAAGATATATCGCTAACTCGCTCAACGCAAGAGGGCCGCCGCGAAGAAGTCGCCTCGAACACGACGAAAGGGGGTCCCGCGCGCCGTTCGGCACACGGGACCCCCGGGGTCCTTCGGGATCAGTAGTCGACCGCGTAGGCCCCCAACAGGCTCTTCATCTCACTGTTGAACTCCGGGGAGATCCGCACGGAGTACCGGTCCACGGCGTAGATCCGCGACCGCACCGGGTTGTCCACCCGGATACGCACCGGGGTCTCCCCCTTGTGGGAGCTCAGGACCTGGCGCAGGTCGTCGACCAGCTCCGCGGTGAGCCGCTTCTCGTCCACGGTCAGCAGGACCGGGGGTTCCCCGTCGGACACGTGCGAGATGTCCAGGATCGACATCTCCGAGGCGAACATCGAGTAGGTGCCGTCACGCTCGTTCAGGCGGCCCTTGACGGTGACCGCGGTGTCCTCCAGCAGGGCCTCCACGTACAGCGGATAGGTCTTGGGGAAGAACAGGACCTCCATGCTGGCGTCCAGGTCCTCCACCGTGGCGATCGCCCACTGGTTGCCCGCCTTGTTGACGCGCTTGTCCACCTTGGAGATCAGGCCGGAGATACGCACCTCGCCGCGTTCGCGGCTCAGCTCACCGGCGACGACCTGGGCGATGGAGGTGTCGCGCGAGCGGGCCAGGATGCGCTCGGCACCGGCCAGCGGGTGGCTGGACACGTACAGGCCCAGCATCTCGCGCTCGAAGGCGAGCTTGGTCTTGCGGTCCCACTCCTCGTCGCCCCACTGGATGTTCAGCCCGATCGGCGTGGAGTCACCGTCGTCGTCACCACCGCCGAACAGGTCGAACTGGCCGTGCGCCTCCTGCTTCTTGGAGCTGATCATGCCGTCGACCGCCGTCTCGTGGTGGCGGTACAGCTCGCGCCGGGGCTGGCCCAGGGAGTCGAACCCGCCCGCCTTGACCAGCGACTCGATGACGCGCTTGTTGCAGGCCGCCAGTTCGATCTTGGACAGGAAGTCGGTGAAGGAGGTGAACTTGCCCTTCTCCGTACGGGTCTTGATGATCGAGTTGACGACGTTGGCGCCGACGTTGCGGACCGCGCCCATGCCGAAGCGGATGTCCTTGCCCACCGGGGTGAACCGCAGACCCGACTCGTTGACGTCCGGCGGGAGCACCTTGATGCCCTGGGTCCGGCACTCGGCCAGGTAGACCGCCATCTTGTCCTTGTCGTCACTGACCGAGGTGAGCAGCGCGGCCATGTACGCGGCCGGGTAGTTGGCCTTGAGGTAGGCGGTCCAGTACGCGACGAGGGCGTATCCGGCGGCGTGCGACTTGTTGAACGCGTACCCGGCGAAGGGGAGCATGACGTCCCACAGCGCTTGGGTGGCCTCCTTGGAGAAGCCGCGCTCGGCGGCACCGGGGAAGAACTTGGCCTCCTCCGCCTCCAGGGCCTCCTTCTTCTTCTTACCCATGGCGCGACGCATCAGGTCGGCGCCGCCCAGGCTGTACCCGGCCAGCTGCTGGGCGATGGCCATGATCTGCTCTTGGTAGACGATGAGGTGGTACGTCTCACCGAGGATCGGATCCAGTGCGTCCTTGAGATCCGGGTGGATCGGTGTGATCTCCTGGCGCCCGTTCGACCGGTCGGCGTAGTCGTTGTGGGCGTTGGCCGCCATCGGGCCGGGCCGGTACAGGGAGATCACGGCGGTCAGGTCGCCGAACTGCTTGGGTTCCATGCGGCGCAGCAGGTTGCGCATCGCTCCGCCGTCGAGCTGGAACACGCCCAGGGTGTCGCCGCGTGCCAGCAGGTCGAAGGTCTTCTTGTCGTCCAGGGGCAGGCTCCCCAGGTCGATGTCGATCCCCTCGGCCTCCTTGATGCTCTTGACCGCGTCATCCATGATCGTGAGGTTGCGCAGGCCCAGGAAGTCCATCTTGAGCAGACCCATGGACTCGCACTGAGGGTAGGGAAAGCCGGTGATGATGGCGCCGTCGGTGTCGCGCTTGTGCACGGGAATGACGTCGAGCAGGGGGTCCCGGGACAGGATGACACCCGCCGCGTGCACACCGGTGCCGCGGGTCAGGCCCTCGATACCACGAGCGGTCTCCATGACCTTGGCGACCTGGGGGTCGTTGTCGATGAGGCCGCGCAGCTCGGTGGTCTCCGGGTAGCGCTCGTGTTCGGTGTTGAAGACCGCGTCCAGCGGGATCTCGTTACCGCCGACGGGGGCCGGGAACGCCTTGGTGATCTGGTCACCCACGGAGTAGGGCATGCCGAGGATGCGGGTGGAGTCCTTGATCGCGGCCTTGGCCTTGATGGTGCCGAAGGTGAGGATCTGCGCGACGCGTTCCTCCCCGTACAACTCCGTGACGTAATCGATCATCTCGGCGCGCCGACGCTCGTCGAAGTCGAGGTCGATATCGGGCATGGAGACACGTTCGGGGTTGAGGAACCGCTCGAACAGCAGACCGTGCTCCAGGGGGTCCAGATCGGTGATGCCCAGGATGTAGGCGACCATCGACCCCGCTGCGGAGCCACGCCCCGGCCCCAGCGCGATCCCCGTCTTACGCGCGTGCTGACAGATGTCGGCGGTCACGAGGAAGTAGGCCGGGAAACCCATCTCGTTGATGATCCCGAGTTCGTACTCGACCCTCCGACGTGCTTCCTCGGAGACGCCGTTGGGGTACCGGAAATGGAGCCCCTTCTCGACCTCCTTGGCCAGCCAGGAGGACTCGGTCTCCCCCTCGGGGATGGGGAAGGCGGGCATCAGGTCGCGATGCGCGAACACGTTGTCGTAGGCGTCCGGCGCGATGCGTTCGGCGATGAGCAGGGTGTTCTTGCACCCCTGGGCCCACTCGTCGAAGTTGAGGATGCCGCGCATCTCATCGGCGGTCTTGAGGTAGTAACCGGACCCGTTGAAGCGGAACCGGGTGGGGTCGTCCAGGTTCTTGCCCACGCCGACCGCCAGCAGGGCGTCGTGCGCGGCGGACTGGCTCTCGTAGACGTAGTGGGAGTCGTTGGTGACCAACGGCGGGATGTTCAGCTCACGGCCGACCTTGAGGAGGCCGTCGCGAACCTCCTTCTCGATATCGACGCCGTGGTCCATCAACTCCAGGAAGACGTTGTCCTTGCCAAAGATGTCCTGGAGCTGGGAGGCGTAGGCGATCGCCTCCTTCTCCTGGCCCAGTCGCAGACGGGTCTGCACACCGCCGGAGGGACAACCGGTGCTGACGATAATGCCCTCGCTGTGCTCGGCCATGAGGTCGAGGTCCATTCGAGGTTTCATGTAGTAGCCCTCCATGGACGCCAGGGAGGACATCTTGAACAGGTTGCGCAGCCCGGTCTCGTTCTCCGCGAGCATCGTCATGTGGAGGAACCGACCGCCACCGGAGACGTCCTTGCCACCCTCACCGGCGACGTCGTCGGACCCGCTGGCCCGACCCCAGAAGACGCGCTTCTTGTGGAACCGCGACTCCGGCGCCACATACGCCTCGATGCCGATGATGGGTTTGACCCCGGTGCCCTTGGACTGCTGGAAGAACTCGTAGGCCCCGAACATGTTGCCGTGGTCGGTCATGGCGACCGCTGGCATGCCCAACCGCGAGGCCTCCTTGAACAGGGGCTTGAGTTTCGCGGCGCCGTCCAACATCGAGTACTCGGTGTGGACGTGCAGATGGGTGAAGGAGTCAGCCATGGCTCGGGTGCCCCCAGGAGGGTCGACGGACGGGTGATGACTCCTGAGCCTACGCCCGTCCCACGACTCTCGCGGACCCCTGTGGACAACCAAAACGGGTCCCCCACTGATCAGTGCGGGACCCGCCCGACGAGCCGCGATCTAGATCACGACATCGTTCTCACGGACGTAGTAGCGGACGAAGGCGTCCATCTCGGCCTTCGTGAACCGCAGCGGCTCGGCCACCGGGTTCTTGGAGTCACGGATGGCGACCACCTCGGGGGTGTTCACGACGAGGACGCAGGACTCCTCGTCACCGTCGGAGTCGTTGTTGCCACCGCAGGGCTTCACCTAGTCGGTACCACTCAGGTTGATGTTGTACAGGTTGCGCATGAGCGCCCCTCCTTGGTTCCTCACCTAATCCAGCGCCGCGACCACACGCACCGGGCCCTCGCAGGAGCCCTGGAGGCCGGTGACCACGCTGTCGCGATCGCTGTCACCATGCCCCTACGCGAACCAGCGGATACGTACACCGTGCTCACGAATGGCGCGAGCGCGATCACACGTGACCACAGGAGATTCGGGCATCTCAGGCACCTGCTCACGACGGAGTTGTGACCAGGATCCACCGCGCTGAACACGCGTCCCCCGATACTTAGCACGAACCTCTGAAGCACACCCGTGAAACGCACTGTCCGGTGGCCGGGTGTCTCCGGCCACCGGACAGGGGAAAGGGGTCAGCTCTGCTTGGATGAGGCGAGGAAGGCGTCCCACTCCCCCGCGTCGAAGGAGAAGTAGCCCAGCCCCGGGTTCTTGGAGTCCCGGAGATACATGCTGTGCTCTCCCTCGGCCACCTCCACGCACTCGCCACCCTGGGCACTGCTGTAAGAGGATTTCCGCCACTGCATACCCGTCGCGGAGGGGGTCCTGTTCATGTCTCTCCCATGTACTTCTCGATCATCTCCACCGACAGGGACGACGGCAGTGCGGCACCACACAGAGCGAGAAAGCGAAGCTGCGCAGGCCTTACCTCACTGGGAACGGTGGTGATGGTCGCACTTCCCGGCCCCTCAACGTACAGGGCAGACTCCCCCTCTGGCAGATCTAGGATCACGTGCGACCCGTCGATAGCCGGATGGCCACCGACCGAGAAGGGCATGATGAGAAGGTTGACAGTCGGCCACTGGGATACGTCCATCAGTCGTTGAAGCTGCTGCCTCATCACCGACGCCGTCCCGATCCGCCGTTTGAGGACTGCCTCATCGATCACGAAGAACAGATGCGGTGGTTCCGTCCGGCCCAGGATCTCCTGGCGCTGCATTCGAGCGGTGACGAGACTCCCTACCTCCGTCTCACTGGGAGCCGGATACAGACACCTGGCCAATTCCTGCGCGTACTCCTCCGTCTGTAGCAGTCCAGGCACCGTTTGGGACTGGAAGATGTAGATGGCCGTAGCCTCGGCTTCCAGGTTGGCGTACGGCCTGAACCAGGAGGGGTACGGGTCACCCGCATCTTCCAGTAGAGGCAGTATCCGGCTGAGCGCTCCCCCGGTGTCCAGCACCTGGTCGCAGTAGTCGGTGAACCTGGATGTGAGTTTCTCGCCTCCCCGCGCCTCCAACGGCGACCGCTTGGCTGTCTCCACCATCGAGATCATGGACTTGGAGTACGGGATGAGGTTCGAGAGCTGCTCCTGCGTGAGCCCCGCCGCCTCCCGATACCGCTTGAGTTCACTCGCGTAGTACCGCAGAGGCAACGGAGTCGCCCGCTGCGGCTCGTCCGCGTCCTCCTCGGGCACGAGGTGCAGGTCGGTCATGGCTGGCTCTCCGGAGGGGTGAGGGGTGACGCCGATCCCGATGAATCGGCAATCTCAGCGTAGTTCCGCGCTCACCTTCGGTGGAGGTTTTCCACAGGCCGAGTTCGGTCACCTGGTCACGACCGCTCCTCACCCGCTCACAGCGGATCGCGCACGCCCACAGCACTCCACCGGCCCCTGCGGTATTTCGGACGGGAATCCACGGATCAACAGGTGAACAGGAACCAGTAGCGCAGGGTGACGCCCCTGTCGCAGTCTCGACGCATGGAGAACACCACCGCACAGCGCGCCCACACCTTCGCCCTCATATCCGAAGATCTGCGATCCGAGGCCGATGCCCTGGCCGCCGAACAGGCACCGCGACGGTTCGCGGTCCTCGCACTGGACTACGCGGAGCAGGACGGCGTCATCCTCGCCTGGGGACTGTGTTTCGGGGACGGTCGTGTCGTCCTCACCGGGGAGACCGCACCGATTCGCGGCACGTTCGGTTCCCTGGACTCCGCACTCCGGCTCTTCCGGCACGGCGAGGACACCACATACGTGACCTGGGTCGATCCGGAACCGGACCCGACCCCGGCGGCCTAACGCCCCCGGATCGCGCGGGCGACGTCGCGCAGCCAGGACTCGCGGAAGGTTGGCTCGCCGGTGAGGACCTCGTGGACGTGTTCGCGCACCCCACGTGTGCGGCCGTGCTGGTAGAGGGCGACCGCGGCGGCCAGGCCCCGGCGCGCCTCCTCGTCACGGCGCGGCACCGTCCGGAACCCGGCGCAAATCACATTCCACGCTGATTCCACCACACGGCCACCCACTGCCCCGTACGGTAACAGCACGTGACTGACCGGAAAGAGAAGTATCTTGACCACCCCGAACAGGCGGCACCGTCGTCTCATGCCGTTCGGCCCCGCGCCGGGACAGACACGGCTGCTCACCCTCGAACTCGAACCTGAGGTTGAGGCGAAGCTGGACGCGATCCGCGAGGACGAGTACGTGGTCGTCCTACGTCTGGCCGAGATGCTCGCCTTGATGGGACGCAGGCTCACAGAGCCACAGGCGAAGCCGTTGGGAGAGGGTGTCTACGAGCTCCGGCCGGGGGCCTGGCGCCTGACCTACTGGTTTCCCAGCGAGGACCGTATCGTGTTCCTGACGATGTTTCGCAAACAGCGCGACAGGGACACCCGCCAGGTCACCTACGCCAAGAGCACACGGAAGCGGTGCGAGCGAGAACACTTCGCCGCTGACCCGCACGGTAGCTGGTTCGACCGCCCTCGGGAGGAGAAGTGATGGCGCACAGCGTGTGGAGGATCTCCGGGGACTGGTCGGGACACCCCGGCTACGAACGCGCCGGGTGGTGTGTGGCTCTTTCCACCGTCGTCCACCAGGAACGGACGGCGCGCGGCTGGTCCCACGCCGAATTGGCCGAACGTATGGGTATCGGTATCGACGAAGCGGAGGAGCTGGAGGAGAATGCCACCTACCCCGGACCGGAACTCCTGGTCAGGCTCGCTCACGTGTTCGGTGCCGAGGGAGCGGTGACCCGTACTGATGCCGACGGTGTGGAGCTGATCGAGTTCACCCCAAGGGTGGCCTAACGCCCCCGGATCGCGCGGGCGATGTCACGCAGCCAGGACTCGCGGAAGGCCGGCTCACCGGTGAGGACCTCGTGGACGTGTTCGCGCACCCCACGTGTGCGGCCGTGCTGGTGGAGGGCGACCGCGGCGGCCAGGCCCCGGCGCGCCTCCTCGTCACGGCGCGGCACCGTCACCTCCGGGTCCGCCCAGCGGGTGCGCCGGAAGGAGCGGGCGGTCTTGGGCTGGTCGTTGCCCAGGTAGCGCCACAACCATCCCTCGATCGAGACGTTGCGCACCGCCCTGCCCGGCAGCTGCGCGACCCAGTCCTTGTTCTGCTGCCACCGCCAGGTGTTCGGACTGGTCTTCTCCCGGGCGGTGATCCCGAGGTAGCGGATCTTGGCGCGGATCACGTTCCATGCGGCGCGCTCGTCCTCGATCCAGTCGCACAGCTGGTGGTGGAGGTTGGTGAACGTCGACCCGTGCAGGACGAGGTCGGCGAACACGAAGGGGCGCCGCCTCGCCGCGAGCGCCTTCGGGGACAGATCCGAGGCGGTGAGGTTGACGCGCAGCCGGGCGCGTTCCTCACCCGTGAGCCCCATGCCGTCGAGGCCGTACAGGGACAGCGGCAGCTGGTGGAGCCGCGCATCGTACGGGGTGTCCGCGAGCACGCCGCTGAGCAGGTCGAACACACTGTCGGCGGACCGGCCGACGAAGTACAGATCCCCGTCGGAGCTGCGGGCGAGCACCTTGGCGGCGCACTCGGTGAGTTCGGACAGGTAGAGGGGCTCGTACCCGTGGCCGTCGAGCAGTGAGCCGAGCCGGTCACCGCGCGCGACGTTCCAGCGGAAGGGGCGGATCGGTTCCATGGGTCACCATGGAAGCAAGGCGGCCGTGGACGGGACAACCGGTTTACGCTCCCCGTGGAGGGGCGACCTGCTAACGTCCGGCCCACGGGGCGGGTGTGCCCCGTGCTCCTTGTGAGAGGCCCTCCCGTGTGTTCGACCGCCACCCTGGTGCTGGCGTCCTCAGGCGTGCGTCCGGCGCGTCCGGTGTCAGTGGTCTCGCCCTCGGTTCCGGGCCCGCCCGGCCCCGGTGAGGTGCGGTTCGCGACCTTCAACGCCGCGCTGACCCGACCGACGGCCGGCGCGCTGTTGGCCGAACTGGCCGGACCGGGCGGCGCGCAGCCGCGCAACGTCGCCGAGATCGTCCAGCGCGTGCGCCCCGACGTCCTGCTCGTCAACGAGTTCGACCACGACCCGGACGGGATGGGTCCGCGTCTGTTCCAGGACCGCTATCTGTCGGTGGGCCACCGCGACGCCGAGGGGATCGAGTACCCGTACGTGTACACGGCCCCGGTGAACACCGGGGTGGCCTCGGGGACGGACCTGGACGGTGACGGCCGGGTGGTGACCGAACCCGGCAGCGTCGCCTACGCCGGGGACGCGTTCGGTTTCGGACTGTTCCCCGGCCAGTACGGCATGGTCCTGTTCTCCCGGTACCCGATCCTCGCCGACCGGGTGCGCACGTTCCGGACGTTCCGCTGGGCGGACCTGCCGGGGGCGTTGCTGCCGGTGCGCCCCGACACGGGCGCGCGGTTCCACTCGGACGAGGCGTTGGCGGTGCTGCGCCTGTCCTCCAAGAGCCACTGGGACGTTCCGGTGGACGTGGGCGGACGGCGTCCGGTGCACGTGCTGGCGAGCCATCCGACACCGCCCGCCTTCGACGGCCCCGAGCGGCGCAACGTGCTGCGCAACCACGACGAGATCCGGTTCTGGGTCGACTACCTGTCCCGGGACGCCGGGCACGTGTACGACGACGAGGGGCGGCGGGGCGGGTTGGCGCCCGGGGCCCCGTTCGTGGTCGCGGGGGACCTGAACGCCGACCCGGCGGCGGGAGACGGTCACCCCAAGGCGATCACCCGCCTGTTGGAGCATCCCCGGGTGCGAGACGTGGAACCGTCCAGCCGGGGCGGGCTGGGCGCCGCCGCCCTGGACGCGGCGGCCGCGCCGTCCGAGGGGCATCTTCGCGCGGACTACGTGCTGCCGTCGGCGGAACTTCCCGTGGGCAGGGCCGGAGTGTTCTGGCCCGCGGCGGACGATCCGCTGTTCCGGCTGACCGGCGACCACCCCTTCCCCAGTTCCGACCACCGGCTGGTCTGGGTGGACGTGGGACGCCCGTGAGTGGGGAGGATCAGGACCTCTGCGGTCGACGGCGCCAGAGCACCCGCAGGGGCTGGGTGACCACCCCGTAGAAGGCGAGACCGGCCAGGAGAACAGCCGTGACGATCAGCGCGACGAAACACGCGTCGTCTCCTTCGACGTCCTTCACGGTCACGACGTCGCCCGGGTCGTCGTGACCATAGAGGACATCGACCTCCTCCCCCTCCTCCACGTCGGAGGCGATGTCGTCGACCTCCCGCACGTACTCGGTGCCCCGGACCGCGTAGGAGATCTCTCCGTCCTGGTGCTGGCACCCGCGTTTATCGCACGGCCACACGTCCAGAACAGTGGCCGTGGTGAGCCTGGGGTTGTCGACGGGCACGGGGTCCACGACGGCGATGGGCACGAGGACGCCGAACGTGATCAGGGCGATGAAGCAGAACACCATGCCCCGATCACTGATGAAAGCGTCGAGTGCCAGGGCGACCACACCGCGCCGTCCGGGAAGCTCACGTTGGCCCCTGGACACCCTCAGGTGCATGAGGAGGCAGACGGCGCTGAGAGTCAGGGAGGCGGCCGCGACGACGGCGGCCGCCCCGGCCGGGTGCCGGGCACCGTCGATCGCGACCAGGGGGTCGGGGCCGGGCACCACCTCGACGGTGACGGGAGTTCCGTGGGCGTGAACCCCGTCGCTGAGTGCGGGGTCCGCACGCCACCGCCCGTCCTGCTCGTACCACACGTACTGGTCGTCGGCGAGGAACCAGAGGGCCTGCGCGGTACCGTCCTCGCCCCGGGTGTCGAGCGCGTGGTTCTCCCACGCCCAGGCCCCGGCGAACACCGCGGACGCCAGCCCCACGAGAAGGAGCAGCAGGGCGGGGAGCAGCCAGCGGTTCGCCTCCCTGCGCAGCTTCTCACGGCGCCGCCTCCGCACCTCGGGCGAGGTGTGGGAGGCGGCCTCCCTCCGTCCACGGAACCGGGCCACGCTCTCTCCTTCCGCGGCCCGGTGCGGGGGCGGGACCCGGGCCACGGGAGATGGGACGCGGTTCCGAACCGGACGGTTCCCGCGCCTGGGGGTCGGCACTGGTCAGCGCCGCCCTTCGGCCTCCTCCTGGGCTGCGGCCAGTCCCGCGCTGATGACGCTGTCCATGATCGCGGCGAGCCGGTCGGGGCCCAGACGCGGGGCGTGTTCGGCCATGCGCTCGACCAGTTCACGCTCGCGGCGCGCGTCGCGTCCGGCGAAGTAGCCGACCGGCTTGAGCCGCTGGACCTGGGCGGCGACGAGGGCGCGGCGCTCCAGGAGCTCGGCGAGTTCGGCGTCCATCCGGTCGATGCGGCCGCGCAGGTGGCGGATCCGCTCGTCGGCGGCGGGCTCGGGCGTGGTGGCCTGACGGTGCACGGTGCTCTCCAACGGGTGTGGGCGTGGTGCGGCCGAACGTCCCGTCGGGATGCCGTCGGTGGGGAGCATCGGCCGCCTGAAAGACGAAGGAGCACCGGGGCGATGCCCGAGTGCTCCGTTGCCGACGATCCCTGTGTCCGCCTACGTGTCAGCGGCCGACGGGACCGTCGGCTGGCTAAACACGAAATAGCGGTGGATCATGGCGCCGATCCTACCTCCTGCGTCCGGCGCTCGCCCGCCCGACCCTCGTTACGCGCCGGGCTCGGGCAGTTTGAACTGCACCATGATGGCGGTTCCCTCGGCGGTGACCTCGCCGCCCGCACGGATCTCCCCGGAGACGAACACCTTGCGCCGCTCCACCCCGGTCACGCGCGAGGTGATCTCCAGCGGGGTGAACAGCGGGGTGGGCCTGCGGTAGTCGGTCTCGAGTCTGGCGGTGAGGCCGGGCATGCCCGCGACCGCGGCGGCGCTGCCGAGGGCCTGGTCGAGCAGGGCGGCGACCCATCCGCCGTGGACCAGCCCGGGCGGCCCTTGGTAGACGGTGCTGAGGGTGACCTCACCGCGCAGGCCCTCGGCGGTGCGTTCCAGGGAGAGCGGCGGGGCGGCGGGGTTGGTGTCGCCCGCGACGATATTGGTGATGGTGCCGTACTCGGTCGTGCCGTCGCGTAGATCGCGCTCGACCATGGTGCCGACCTCGCGGCGGGCGACGTTGAGCCGGTCGGTGAGCGTCTCGACGGCGGCGGCGGCCTCGGCGAGGGCGTCCGAGTCGGCTTCGGTGTTGGCGACGGCGTCGATGAGGTCGTGGACACGGGCCACCAGGGAACGCAGTTCCGGGGGGATGCTGGCGCCGTCGACGACGGGGAGGCCGAACTCCCGGGGGTCGGGCAGTGCGGAGACCGGCTGCGTGTTGACCGTCATGTGTTCCTCGTCGGATCGGGATGTGCACGGGAGGTGGGGGGCACGAACGTCAAAACCGAATCCTACTCGGTAGTATTCCGGGAAGACGTCTCGTGCCCTGCGCTCGTGTCCGCGCCCCGAGCCGCGATCAGCGGTCAGCGGTCAGCCCAGGTGGCGCACCATGTGCAGATGGGGGATGCCCGCGTCCAGGAACTCCTCGCCGTGGGCGGTGTAGCCGAGCCGTTCGTAGAAGCCGAGCGCGTGGGTCTGCGCGTGCAGTTCGACCGCCGTGAGACCGCGCTCCCTGGCCCGGTCCTCCACGGCGCGCACCAGGGCCGCTCCGGTGCCGGTCCCCCTTCCCTTGGGCAGGACGGCCAGCCGGCCGAGCAGGCCGACTCCCCCGTCCTCCTCCACGAGTCGGACCGTGCCCACGGGGACACCGTCGACCAGGGCGAGGAGGTGGTCCGCGGTCGCGTCGCGCTCGTCCCACTCCTCCTCGATGGGCACCTGCTGCTCGGAGACGAACACGGCGCCCCGGATGACGAACACGGCGGCGCGGTCGGGCTCGTCCACGGCCAGGCGGATCAGCGGTTCGGTACTGGTCATGTCCGCAGACTAACCGCACCCGGAACCGGTCGGGCCGCCGGCGTCGCACCTAGTCTTGGGCGTATGGGCCAGCCCGAGACCGTTCACCCGTCCGTCGAGGACCCGCGCGCGGAGCACGCGCGCTACTGGCGTTTCTCCGGGCTGCCCGACACCGAACTGCTCACCGCGCGCTTCGTCACCACCGCGTTCGTCCGACACACCCACCCCACGTACACGATCGGGGTCATCACGGGCGGGATCGAGGAGTACACCCACGAGCGCGGCCACGCGCGCGTGGGTCCGGGCGGTCTGGCCGTCGTCGGCCCGGGTGAGGTGCACACGGGCCACGCCGGGACCCCGGAGGGGTGGAGCTACCGGGTCTTCTACCCCTCTCCCGCGGTGGTCGAGGACGTCGCCCGCGAACTGGGGATGCGCGGGACGCCCGCCTTCACGGACTCGGGCATCCACGCGCCCGAGGCCGCTCGGGCCCTGGCCCGCGCGCACCTGGCCGCCGAGCGGGGCGAGCCGCTGGACGCCTCCTCCCACGCCCGGCGGGGGATGGGGCTGCTGCTGAGCTCCCACGGACGCGAACGCGCCGCCGAGCCGGTCGAGCGCACCGCCCGACCGCAGGTCGCCCTGGCCCGCGAGGTCCTGGCGGAGCGGATGGTGGACCCGCCCACGCTGGAGGAACTGGCGGCGCGGGTGGGGATGGGGCCGTTCGCGCTGACCCGGGCCTTCCGTGCCGCCCACGGCCTGCCCCCGCACGCCTACCTGAACCAGCTCAGGATCGACCGCGCCCGCTCCCTGCTGCGCTCCGGCCGCCGTGTGGGCGAGGTCGCCGCCGAGGTGGGCTTCGCCGACCAACCGCACCTGACCCGCCACTTCAAACGCCATCTGGGCGTGCCGCCCGGCACCTACCAACGGGCGATCCTGGCCTCCTGAGGCGGCCGCCGTCCACGCGCGCAAGAACGTTCAAGACCCGGACCGGGGCGCGTACCTACCGTCGGTGGACGTGAAAGCTCCCTCGTTCCTTCGTTCCACCGCCGTGCGCGACGGCGTCGGGCTCGGTGTCGCCGTGGGCGCGGCGGGCCTGGCCTTCGGCACCGCGGCGGTGACCGCCGGGCTCTCGCCCGCGCAGGCGGTGTTCCTGAGTCTGTTCGCGTTCACCGGCGCCTCCCAGTTCGCCCTGGTCGGTGTGGTCGCCGGGGGCGGCAGTCTGGTCGCGGGCGTGCTCGGGGCCCTGCTGCTCGGCGCCCGCAACACCCTCTACGGCCTGCGGTTGGCCGACATCCTGGGGTGGCGCGGCCTACGGCGGGCCGTCGCGGCCCACGGGGTCATCGACGAGACCGCAGCGATGACCCTGCCCCACACCGACCGGGCCTCGGCCCGCGAGGCGTTCACGGCCACCTACGTGGTCCTGGGCGCGTTCTGGGTGGCCACGACCCTGGTGGGGTCACTGGCCACGGACCGGGTGGCCGACGTGTCGGCGTTCGGACTCGACGCGGTGGGACCGGCGGTCTTCCTCGGGCTGCTGTGGCCGCGGCTGCGCGACGGGGACACACGGGTGCGCGTGATCGCCCTGCTCGGCGCGGGGGTCGCGCTGGCCGCCACACCCCTCCTGCCACCCGGGGTGCCGGTACTGCTGGCCGCCTCGGCCGCCCTGGTCGGGCTCCTCGGCCCCGCTCCGGAAACGGTGCCCCGGACCGGCCGCGCGACCGTCGAGGAGGGTCGGCCATGACCCTGTGGATCGCCCTGGTCGCCACCGCCGCTGGGTGCTACCTGCTCAAGTACGCCGGGCTCGCCGCCCCTCGTCGCCTGTTGGACAACCCCTGGCTCCAGCGGTTCGCCATGACCGTCCCCATCGCCCTGCTCGCCGCGCTGATCGCCGTGGAGGCACTGCGAGGCGAGGGCCAGGCGCTGGCCTGGGACACCGCGCGGATGGGCGGGATCGGCGCGGCCGTGGTCGCCCTCGTTCTGCGGGCGCCCTTCCTCGTCGTGGTCGTGGTGGCCGCGACGGCCACGGCCGCGCTCCGGTGGTGGGGTGTGGGCTGAGGCGAAGCCGCGGGCCCGCGTCGGACGCTGCCCGGTCACTCCGTGTAGGTCGCGGCGGACTCCCTCAGCGCGCGCACGACCGCGCGGATGGCGGGCCGCCGTGAGCCGTCGCTGCGCCAGAAGACGTACACCTGGCGGACCAGCGCGGGTTGGACGGGAACGATCCGCACCCCCTCGGGCACGGGTCCCCGTCCCAGCCGGGGCATGACCGCGGCGCCGATCCCGGCGGCGATGAGAGCCAGTTTGGTCTGGTGCTCCTCGACGTTGTGGATGATGACGGGCTCGGCGCCGCGCGAGCGGATCATGTCATGCAGCCAGTCGTCACAGATCGACCTGCGCGACCAGCTGATCCACGGCAGGGTGAGGATCTCCTCCAGGTCCAGCAGCTCACGGTGGGCCAGGGGGTGGTCGGCGGGCAGCGCGATGTCACCGACGTCCTCCATGAGGGGCGCCCGGCTCATGCCGCCGGGCAGATCCAGCGGGGCGCCGTCCCAGTCCACGACCATGGCGAGGTCGGCGTCCCCCCGCGCCATGGCGGGCAGACTCTCGTGCGGTTCCTCCTCGTGCAGTTCCAGGCGCAGTCCGGGGTGGGCCTCGCGGAGGGAGACCAGGGCGTGCGGCAGGAGGCCGCGCACGGCGGTGGGGGTGGCCGACAGCCGCAGGTGTCCGACGACGTCGTCGCGGTGGGCTTCCAGTTCGGCCTCGGCCCGCTGGACCAGGGACAGGATGCGGGCGGTGTGCTCGACGAGGAGCTCGGCGGCGTCGGTGAGGCGCACGCCCCGCCCGGTCCGCTCCACCAGGGGCTGACCGACCTCGCGTTCCAGCTTGGTGAGCTGCTGGGACACGGCGGAGTTGGTGACGTGGAGGGCTTGGGACGCGGCGCTGAGGGAACCGTGCGCGGCGACGGCGTGGAGGACGCGGAGCCGGTCGACACTGAGCATGTAAGGAATTCTAACTCACTGATTAAGGAACTGTAAGTAGACCTAAGACGTCCGACAAAGGTACAACGGTCGTATGTCCGTGCTCTCCCCGTCCCCGACCACGTCCGGGACCGTCACCCGTGTGTTGTCCGACTGGCGTACCAAGTTCGTGCTCCTGGCCCTGATCTGGGGCACCAGCTTCGTCTTCATCAAGATCGGCGCCGAGGCGCTGCCCCCGATCCAACTCACGCTGGGACGGATGGTCTGCGGGGCGCTCCCGCTCCTGGCCGTCCTGCTGTTGCGCGGCGGACGGCTACCGCGCTCACCCCGGCTCTGGGGTCACCTGTTCGTGACCGCGCTGCTGCTGAACACGGTGCCGTTCACCCTGTTCGGATACGCCGCGCAGCTCATTCCCTCCGCCCTCATGGGCATCGTGAACGCCTCCACACCGCTGTTCGCCGTGGTGTTCTCCATGCTCCTGCTCGCCGACGAGCGTCCCGACCGGGACCGGATGCTGGGGTTGGTCATCGGCTTCGTCGGCGTCCTCACCGTGTTCGGGGTGTGGAACTCCCTGAGCGAGGTGTCGGTCAAAGACCGGGACGCCCTGGTCGGCATGCTGCTCGTGGTGGGCGCGACCGCCTGCTACGGGCTCGGCACGCCCTATCTGCGGCGGTTCGTGGCGGGCAGTTCACACGGCGCCCTGGAGCTGAGTACGCTCCAGCTCCTGCTGGGATCGGTACCGCTGGTCATCCTGGCGCCGCTGGTCACCGACGCGCCCGCGGACATGGGCTGGCGGGTGGTCGCCTCGGTGGTCGCGCTGGGCGCCCTGGGCACCGGAGCGGCCTACATCCTCCAGTACGCCATCGTGCGCGCCGCGGGCGCCACCGTGGCCACGACGGTCACCTACGTGGTGCCGGTCGTGGCGATCGCGGCCGGCATCGTGCTCATGGGCGAGACGCTGACGTGGAACCAGCCGCTGGGCGCCGTGGTCATCATCCTGGGCGCGGCCCTGTGCCAGGGGGTTCTACGCACCCGTCGCCCCCCGTCCCGGGAAACGTGACGGGGGCGGTCAGGTGGGTGTGCTCCCCATGACCGCCCCCTCGGCGCGTGTGGCGGTTCAGTCCTCGCGCAGCGTCTCCACCGCCGCCGCGAGGTCGTCCGGATAGGGACTGGCGAACTCCACCGGGCGGTGCTCCGTCGGGTGGTCGAAGCCCAGCCGCACCGCGTGCAGCCACTGGCGCCGCACGCCCAGCCGCTCGGCGAGTGTGGGGTCGGCTCCGTAGAGCATGTCTCCCACGCACGGGTGACGCAACGCCGACATGTGCACGCGGATCTGGTGTGTGCGCCCGGTCTCCAGCTTGATCTCCAGCAGGCTGGCGGCCCGGAAGGCCTCCTGGGTGTCGTAGTGGGTGACGGAGGGACGCCCCCCGGCGACCACGGCCCAACGCCCGTCCCCTGAGGGGTGCCGGTCGATCGGCGCGTCGACGGTGCCGCGCAACGGGTCGGGGTGCCCCTGCACCAGCGTGTGGTACCGCTTGTCCACGGTGCGTTCCTTGAACGCCCGCTTGAGCACGCTGTAGGCGGTCTCGCTCTTGGCCACGACCATCAGACCGGTGGTGTTGGCGTCCAGACGGTGCACGATCCCCTGTCGCTCGGCCGCTCCGCTGGTCGCCACCTGGATACCGGAGGCGAGCAGCCCCTCCAGGACGCTCGGCCCGGTCCAGCCCACGGTGGGGTGGGCGACCACGCCGACCGGTTTGTCCACGACGATGATGTCGGCGTCCTCGTGCACGATCCGCAGACCCGGTACCGCTTCGGGGCGCGGCACCGGCGCGACGGGCGGCGGCGGGAGCGTGATCTCCAGCCAGGCGCCGGCCTGGACCCGGTCGGACTTGCCCGCCTCGGCCCCGTCGACCAGGACACTGCCGTCGAGGATGAGTTCGGCCGCGCGGGTGCGCGACAGACCGAACATGCGGGCGATCGCCGCGTCGAGCCGGTCGCCCTCCAGCCCGTCGGGCACCGGCAGGGTCCGTGTGTCGGTCACTTGCCCGTCCCCTCGTCGGTGTCATCGTCCGAACGGTCCGCCGCGCCGTCCTTCTTCTTCTCGTCCACGGCCAGGCTGCCGTCCAGATTGATCCCCTTGAAGGTCAACAGCACCACCAGGCACGCGCCCACCACGACGCAGGAGTCGGCGATGTTGAACACCGGCCAGTACGGCACGCGGATGAAGTCGACGACCGCGCCGTGGAAGGGGGCGGGGTCACGGAAGAGACGGTCCAGGAGGTTTCCGGCCGCCCCGCCCATCATCAGGCCGAGGGTGATCCCCCACCAGACGTTGCGCACGCGCAGACCCAGGTAGGCGATGGCCGCCACCACGACGATGGCGATGCCGGTGAACATCCACGTGTGGTCGGTGCCCAGTGAGAACGCCGCCCCGGTGTTGTACACCAGTGTGAACTGGAGGAGCCCGCCGATCACGTCGACGCTCTCCCCCTCGGAGAAGGTCGACAGGACCCACTGCTTGGTGGCGAGGTCGGCGAGGACCGCGGCGAGCGCGACCAGCAGCAGGAGCAGGTACCTGCGCGGTCGCGCCTCGGCGGTGTCGGGCGTGGTCATGTTGCTGTCCCCGGAGGGCTCTACCTCAGTCAGCGACGCTCCTCGCGCTGTTTGCAGGTGACGCACAGGGTGGCTCTGGGGAAGGCCTGCAGGCGTGCTTTCCCGATGGCCTGGCCGCAAGACTCGCAGACCCCGTAGGTTCCCGCGTCCATCCGTTCGATCGCCCGCTCGCTCTTGGCGAGCAGGTCACGAGTATTGTAGGCCAACGCCAGATCGTGTTCGCGCTGGAAGGCCTTGGCCCCGGTGTCCGCGGGGTCGTCCCCCGCGCCCTCGACCGGGTCGCTCAGCCGGGCGGCGAGCTCGTCCTCGCTCTCGCGGATCTCCTCGCGCAGGGCCGCGATCTCGTTCTGGAGCTGTTCGCGGACCTCGGCGATCTCCTCCGGTGTCCAGGGCTCCTCCCCCGGACGGACCGGCAGCCTGGCGGCTTCAGTGGCCTTCATCGCACTTCCCCTCCCAGACGGGCTCGCCCGCCCCATGCCCCGCGGACCGCGGGACCTCCCCCACGTGGGACGTTGCGCGAGCGGTGCCGGAAGCCTAGGCAAAACACGAGCCCAAGGCAATGATCCAGGCGGTGTGCCCTCGTCTCACCTGGTTCAAACGACGGCCAAGCCCCGGTGCTTCCCGGTGCTATCGCACGGAGGCGAACCCGCCGTAGTCCTCCGCGAGCGCGGACAGGTGGGGTTCGTCGAACACGGCCGGACCGCCGTGGGGGCCGGTACACACCTCGATCACCCAGTCCACGTCCTCCGCGTCGTCCTCCCCGGCGAGCATGTCCCGGTGCACGTGACAGGGCTCATAGCCCTGTTCCAGCAACTGCTCGGCCAGCTCGTCGGCGTCCTCGCGGTCGGGCAGGCTCACCATGACCGCGCCGCGCGTGCCCTCCGCCATGACCGGCACCCTCCCCTGGGCGAAATCGCGCCGTGCACCGCACCGCGCTGCGTTATCCTGACTCTCAAGGCGTCGATGGGGACGAGTAACGCTGGCCCCGACCGGACGGACACAGCCTAGAGGGCCCACTCCGTCCAAGCGACCCGGGGTTGGTGGGAGCCCGGGGGCACGACCAGCGCGAAGATCACCCCGGAGCCGCCGGAGGAACGGGAGCCCCGCGCTCCCCAGTAGAACCGGCACCGGCGTAACGAAGAGGGACCCGCCCGCCGACCGCCCAGCGGATCGGCCGCGGTTCCAAGGAGGGTGGTACCGCGGGGCTTGAGCCTCGTCCCTCCGTCAGGCACACCCCTGATGGAAAGGTACGACGGTGGCCAACGACCCCCGGCCCGAATCCCGCGCGCTGCCCCAGCTGCCCGCGCAGATCGATCTACCCGCGACGGAGCGCGAGATCCTCGGCCGCTGGTCGAAGGAGAACGTCTTCCAGCGCTCGCTCGACCAGACCCGCGGCGGCCCCAACTGGGTCTTCTACGAAGGGCCGCCCACCGCCAACGGCCAGCCCGGCGTGCACCACGTCGAGGCCCGTGCGTTCAAGGACGTCTTCCCTCGCTTCCGCACCATGCGCGGCTACCACGTCGACCGCAAGGCCGGGTGGGACTGCCACGGCCTGCCCGTCGAGGTCGCCGTGGAGAAGGAACTGGGCCTGTCCGGCAAGAAGGACATCGAGAGCTTCGGCATCGCCGAGTTCAACGACCGCTGCCGCGAGTCCGTCCTGCGCAACGTGGACGCCTTCACCGCCATGACCGAGCGCATGGGCTACTGGGTGAACATGGACGACGCCTACCGCACCATGGACCCCCAGTACGTGGAGTCCGTGTGGTGGGCGCTCAAGCAAATCTGGGAGAAGGGGCTCCTGGTCCGCGACTACCGGATCAGCCCCTACTGCCCCCGGTGCGGCACGACGCTGTCCGACCACGAGCTCGCCCAGGGCTACGAGACGGTCACCGACCCGTCCGTCTACGTGCGCTTCCCGGTGACCTCCGGTCCGCTGGCCACGCCCGAGCACCCGACCTCGCTCCTGGTGTGGACCACGACCCCGTGGACGCTGGTCTCCAACACGGCCGTCGCCGTGCACCCGGACGTGTCGTACGTGGTGGCCACGGACGGCACCGAGCGCCTGGTGGTGGCCGAGCCCCTGTTCGAGAAGGTCCTGGGCGAGGGCTGGGAGCTGACCGGCGAGCGGTTCGAGGGTGACGAGATGGAGCGCTGGACCTACCAGCGCCCCTTCGACCTCGTCCCCTTCGACGAGCCCGCGCACTTCGTCCTGCTCGCCGACTACGTCACCGTCGAGGACGGTACCGGCCTGGTCCACCAGGCCCCCGCCTTCGGTGCGGACGACATGACCACCTGCCGCGCCTACGGCCTGCCGGTGGTCAACCCGGTGCGCCCCGACGGCACGTTCGAGGGCGACCTGGGGCTGGTGGGCGGGACCTTCTTCAAGGAGGCCGACAAGACCCTGGTCCGCGACCTCAAGGACCGCGGCCTGATGTTCCGCCACCAGCAGTACGAGCACTCCTACCCGCACTGCTGGCGCTGCCACACCGCGCTGCTGTACTACGCGGTCCCGTCCTGGTACATCCGCACGACGGCGGTCAAGGACGAGCTCATCGCCCAGAACGACGTCACCAACTGGGTTCCGGAGAACGTCAAGGAGGGCCGCTTCGGCGAGTGGCTGCGGGGCAACGTCGACTGGGCGCTCTCCCGGAACCGCTACTGGGGCACGCCGCTGCCGATCTGGGAGTTCCCCGACGGACGCCAGATCTGCGTCGGTTCCCTGGAGGAGCTGAGCCGGCTCAGCGGGCAGGACCTGTCCAACCTCGACCCGCACCGCCCCTACGTCGACGACGTCGTCATCCCCGACCCCGACGCCGACCCCTCGCTGCCCGAGGAGGAGCGGGTGGCGCGCCGTGTGCCGGAGGTCATCGACGCGTGGTTCGACTCCGGGTCGATGCCGTTCGCCCAGTGGGGCGCGCCGCACCGGGACGCCGACACCTTCCAGGAGAACTTCCCGGCGCAGTACATCTCCGAGGCGATCGACCAGACGCGCGGGTGGTTCTACTCGCTGCTGGCCGTGAGCACCCTGGTCTTTGGCCGCAACTCCTTCGAGAACGTGGTCGTGCTCGGCCACATCCTCGCCGAGGACGGCCGCAAGATGAGCAAGCACCTGGGCAACGTCATGGAGCCCATCCCGGTGATGGACCGGCACGGCGCCGACGCGCTGCGCTGGTTCATGCTCGCCAGCGGCTCCCCGTGGACGGCCCGGCGGGTCGGTCACGCCGCCCTGGAGGAGATCGTCCGCAAGGTCCTGCTGACCTACTACAGCACGGTCTCCTTCTTCACCCTGTACGCGAACGCCGGTGAGGGCTGGGACCACGCCAAGCTGGCGCAGGCGCCCGCGCCGAAGGACCGTCCGCTGCTGGACCGCTGGCTGCTGTCGGAGCTCAACGAGGTCGTCCGCGACGTCACCGAGGCGATGGACTCCTTCGACACCACCACGGCCGGGCGGCGCCTGACCGCGTTCGTCGACGACGTGTCCAACTGGTACGTGCGCCGCTCCCGCCGCCGGTTCTGGGGCGGGGCGAACACCCCGGAGGGCGCGTCCGCGTTCGCGACGCTGTTCGAGGCGCTGGAGACGGTGACCCTGCTGATGGCGCCGATCGTGCCGTTCCTGACCGACCACGTGTGGTCGGCGCTGCGCCGACCGGACTCCCCCGACTCGGTGCACCTGGCGTCGTGGCCGACGGTGGACGAGGACCTGATCGACACCGGGCTGTCCGAGCAGATGGGGCTCACCCGCCGTCTCGTCGAACTGGGCCGGTCGGCCCGCGTCGACTCGGCGGTGCGCACCCGCCAGCCGCTGGCCCGTGCCCTGGTGGGCGCGCCCGGGTTCGCGGAACTGCCGGTCCAGCTGCGCGACCAGGTCGCCGACGAGCTCAACGTCGAGCGGCTGGACGCGCTGTCCTCCGTGGGCGGCGACCTGGTGGACTACGTCGTCAAGCCGAACTTCCGAGCCCTGGGCAAGCGGTTCGCCAAGCGCACCCCGCTGGTGGCCAAGGCGATCCAGGCGGCCGATCCGGCCGAGCTGGTCGCCCGGGTCCGCGACACCGGTTGGGCGCAGGTGCGCGTCGAGGACGAACCCGTCGACGTCAGCGCCGACGAGCTGCTGGTCACCGAGCAGCCCCGGGAGGGCTGGACGGTGGCCTCCGAGTCCGGGGAGACCGTCGCCCTGGACCTGGAGCTCACTCCCGAGCTGCGCCGCGCCGGCCTGGCCCGGGAGATGGTCCGGATGCTCCAGGACGCCCGCAAGCGCAGCGGTTTGGAGGTCTCCGACCGGATCCACGTGTGGTGGTCGGCGTCGCAGGAGAGCACCGAACAGGCTCTGGTCGAGCACGGGGACGCGATCGCCGGGGAGGTCCTGGCGGACGCCTTCGTCGCCGGTGAGTCGGGTGAGGACCTGTTCACCGCCTCGTCCGAGGAGTTCGGTGTGACCTTCGGGTTCCGCCGGGTCTGACGGTCGGGCTCCGACTGACCGTGAAGGCGGACGGGCGCCGCTCCGGAGGGTGGAGCGGCGCCCGTCGTGCGTTCGGGTCCGTGTCAGTGGACTCGGTCGGTCTCCTCGTCCTCGGTGGCGGAGGCACGGTCCTCCGCGGCCGTGGTGGGGGCGGTGTCGGTGTCGTCCTCGACCGTGTCCGCCGGGGTCTGCGGCTCCGGCTCGTGGCTTTCGGCCCCGGCCTCCCCGTCGGCGGCGTCCTCGTCCGGTTCGGCGCGGGCCTCCTCGCGCTCCCCGACGTCGTTCGGTGAGGGCTCGTCGTCGGCTTCGGTCACCTCGTGGGCGGTCGGCGCGGCGATCTCCGCCGCATCGGATGCGGCGGGGGGGNNCGGGGGCCGGTGCGGCCGCGTCGACCGTGTCCTGAAGGCTCGGGATCCGGTAGCTGAAGGGGGTGGCGGGAGTATCGTCCCCGTCAGGAATGGTCTCGGAGGCGGGGGTGTCCCGCTCGGTGGGGGATTCGGGGGGCGTCTCGTCGTCGTGCGCGGGGGCCGGTTCGTCCGCGGCCTCCCGGGCGGACACCGTGTCCGGTGTGTCCGCGGGGCTCGTCTCCTCCTCCGCGATCCGCTCGCGGGAGTCTTCGGGGGCGGGAGGCCCGGTGTCCGGTTTCGGCCACGCGGCCGCCACGGGCGTCTCTCCACGGGGAGGACCGGGCTCCGGCTCGCCGGGCTCCTCGACGACCCGTGTGTCCTGGAGGCGTGGCTCCTGGGCCGTGGTGACCTCCCGCACCGGCTCCGGCGCCGGTGCGGGTACACGCCCTGGGTCCTCCGGCCGTTCGTGGGGAACCGGGGGTGTCACGGGGACGGACGCCTTCCCCAAACCGTCCGTCCCGGAACGTTCCCGCTGCGATCCTCCCCCGCTGAACCGGCCCTGGATCATCGCCCCCACCAAGAGGAGGGCGCTGACCGCGCCGAGTCCGAGTGCGACGTACACCAAGGTGGTCTCGGCGAACAGCAGGGCAGCCGCGATGACGGCGATGGCCGCCAGCACCGCCACGGTTGCGATGACGCTAAGGATCACGGGTCGACCAGGGCCTTTACACGCGTTGAGCCGGAGTCTTCAGTTGTTCGGAACCGCACACCGCCGAGCTCAGCGGCGCTCGTGCGGAGCCTCACCCGGGTGGAAACCACCGTGCGGGGCGGGCTCGGGCTGCCCGAACGGGTTGCCCGCGGGGCCGTGCTGCTGGAGCGACGGAGCCCCTCCGGACTGGGGAGCCATCGTCTGGAAGCCACCCGTGGTGTTCGGGTTGGGCTCACCGGACTTGCCCTCCTCGTTGAGCTCGCGCAGCTGCCGCTCGAAGTAGTCCTTCAGGCGGCTGCGGTACTCGCGCTCGAAGTCCTTGAGGACGTTGACCTTGTGCTCCAGCTCCTCGCGCTGCTGCACGAGGCTGCCCATGACCTGACGGTGGCGCTCCTGGGCGTCGCGGTCCAGGTTCTCGGAGCGGGCGCGGGCCTCACCGATGATCTGGTCGGCCTGACGGCGCGCCTTGCCGAGGATGTCCTCGGACTCGTGGCGGGCGCGGCCCAGCGTCTCGTCGGCCTCGCGGCGGGCGTCGGAGATCGCCTGGTCGGCGGTCTGCTGGGCGAGCGCCAGGACACGGGCGGCCGTGTCCATGTTCTCCTCGCCGCCCATGGCCAGGTTCGCACCGGTCATCGACATCTGGGCGGGCTGGGCGGGAGGCTGGGGAGCCTCGACGGCCTGCGGCGGCTGGACGGGCTCCGGGCGCATCTGCTCGACGTGCTGCTGGGGCTCGGGAGCGGCCTCCTGCTGCTGGAAGTCCTGCATGCCGGCGTTGGGGACCTTGCCGCGCAGACACTCGGCGAGCTTGCCGCGCAGTTCCTCGTTCTCCTGGATCAGCCGGTCCAGCTCGGACTCGACCTCGTCGAGAAAGGCATCGACCTCTTCTTCGTCGTATCCCGGTCGGAGCCGGGTGGTACTGAACTGCTTGTTCCGCACGTCCGCGGGTGTCAGCGGCATCTTCGTCTCCTTGGCGCGCTTGGGAGTCTGTCCGTAGGGACGCTACCTGATCGTGACCTTACGGCAATCCAGATCATGACCAAGACCACATAACGGAATCAGGGGTATCTCGTTGCCCTGTGTATCCCTACGCGACCGTAGCTGCGAGGCCCCCGAGTACGTTCATCAGCAGCCACACGGCGATGAACAGGATCAACACACTCAGGTCGAGTGCGATGCTCCCCAGTCGCACCGGCTTGATGAACCGACGCAGGAACCTCAGTGGTGGGTCGGTGATCGTGTACACGATCTCAGCGAGCACGAGCACGAACCCCGTGGGACGCCATGTCCTGGAGAAGGACTGCACCATCTCCAGGACCACTCTCGCGATCAGCACGAAAAGGAAGATCTGGAGCGCGATGAGCAGCACTGACAGGACGATACTCACGGTCGTTCCCCGACCCAATCTTTGGACAGGTGTGATGGTCTAGCTCTGATTGAAGAACCCTCGCTCAGCAATCCGCGCCTTGTCTTCGGCGGTCACCTCGACGTTCGCCGGAGAGAGCAGGAACACCTTGTTGGTGACCCTCTCGATACTGCCATGGAGACCGAAGATCAGACCAGCCGCGAAGTCGACGAGACGCTTGGCGTCACTGTCGACCATCTCGGTCAGGTTCATGATCACCGGTGTACCCTCCCGGAAGTGTTCTCCGATGGTACGCGCCTCGTTGTAGGTGCGGGGGTGGAGCGTGGTGATCCGCGCGAGGTCGGCGGTGGAGGCCACCGTGGTCGAGCCACCGCGCCGGTCGCCCGAACCCAGGTAGTCGTCGGTGTCCGTCACTGAGTCGCCCCGTGCTTCCTCGCCTCGCGGAGCGTCGGCGTCGCCGTCCCGCCCCTCATCCGACCCCTCGTCGAATTCGTCGAACTCATCATATTCGTCCGCATAGCGGTGATCGTAACGGTCGTCCTCCACGAGGCCGAGGTAGACCGCCATCTTGCGCATCGCGCCGGCCATCCCATGCCCTCCGTCGTCCCCGCGGCCTTCACCGCAGCCAGCTCCTCCATCTTCACCCGTCCCTCACCACCCTCGCGGGGCGGAGCGCCCATTGGGGCGAACTCCACAGACGGGCCCCAAGGTCTATGTGGGGACATTACCCCACGATCGGCGCCCGGTCGCCGAGCAACGCCGTGCCGAGTCGCAGGTGTGTCGAACCGTGCGCGACGGCCGCCTCCAGGTCACCGCTCATACCCGCCGAGATCGCCGCGGCCCCCGGGTAGCGGTCGCGGACACGGTCGGCGACCGCCCGCAATCGGGCGAAGGCGGCGTGGGCGTCACCCTCGCGCGGAGCCACCGCCATGACACCCCCGAGGGTGAGCGCCTCGTGCTCGTCGATCCGCTCGGCCAGGTCGAGTGCGTCCCGTGGGTCGACTCCGCCGCGCGGTCCGATCACGCCCGCTTGGGAGTCGGAGTCGAGGTTGACCTGGATCAGACAGGTCAGATGCCGTCCGGCGGCCGCGGCGCGCTCGCCCAGGGCCCGGGCCAGACGAGCCCGGTCCACCGAGTGGACGACGTCGGCGTAACCGGCCACCGAGCGGGCCTTGTTGGTCTGCAACTGGCCGACGAAGTGCCAGGTCAGATCCAGGTCGGCGGTCTCGGCGGCCTTCGGCGCGGCCTCCTGGTCGCGATTCTCCCCGACGTCGGTGACGCCGAGGGAGGCGAGGACGCGCACATCGCTGGCCGGGTAGGTCTTGGTGACGGCGACCAGCGACACCTCGGCGGGGTCACGGTCGGCCTTGGCGCAGGCGGCGTCGATCCTGGCCCGTACGGCGTCGAGATTCGCGCGGACCTGGGCTACGCGCGCGGGGTCGGGGTGTGACACTGTTTCCCTTCTGTTCCCCGCGGGACCGGGGTGAATCGAGTCATTCGAGGTGGCCCGTGGTGGTGACGGGTCCACCCACCATCGCAGACACAGAGTACGACCTGGCGTCCCGTCTCCCGGGGTGGGGAACGGTACCGGGTGACCCGGTCCGGGGCTCAGACCCGCCAGAGGAACGAGGCGAACCGTCCGGTCGGGGCGTCGCGGCGGTGGGAGAAGAGTTCGGGGCTCTCCAGGGTGCAACGGCCGTCGGCGGTGATGTCGGCGACCCCGGCGCGGCGCAGCTGGGCGGTGACGGCGGCGAGCATGTCCACACCGGCCGTGCCCTGGCGGGTCGCACAGGCGGCCTCGGGCGTGTTCCGGGCGGTCTCGTCCCGTACGTGCTCGGGCACCTCGTAGCACTTGCCGCAGATGGCGGGGCCGAGGAAGACGGTGATCCGGTCGGTGTCGGCGCCCTGGGCGACCATGGTCTCCACCAGGTTGGCGGCCACACCCGCCGCCGTCCCCAGGCGGCCGGAGTGGGCCGCGCCCAGCACTCCGGCCTCGGCGTCGGCGGCCAGGACGGGCAGGCAGTCGGCGGCCATCGAGGCCAGGACCAGGTCGGAACGGGTGGTGACCACCCCGTCGCAGGTGCCCACCTCCCCCGGTCCGGCGGCCACGAGGACGTCGGCGCTGTGCACCTGGTTCATCCACACGACACGGTCCACGTCGAAGCCGAGGTTCCGAGCCGCGGTCTCCCGGTTGGCCGAAACCGCCTCGCGCGCGTCACCCGTGCCGAGTCCGAGGTTGAGGGAGTCGTAGGGCGGCGCGCTCACACCGCCGCTCCGCTCGGTGACGGACGCGCGTACGCCGCGGCCCAGGTCGATGACGTTGCCCATCCGGCCCTCCCCTAGCCCGGAGGCCGCTTCGTGGGGGGACCCCTTCAACGGACGCCTCCGGCGCAGTTCTACCTTGTCGCCGCCCACCACCGCCCAGGGAGCGGCTTCGCGGAACGGTGGTCTGTCCTCGGGCCCGCACGGGGAGGCACGGCCGTGTGAACGACATCCCCGGGGGCGACGACGGCCCCGCCACGGAAGGCGGGGCCGTCGGCACTCAGATGCTACCGGGGTTGGATCCCGTTACTTCAGGAACTCCGGGATGTCCAGGTCGTCGGGGTCGTCGAAGATGACGCGGCGCCGGGGTGTGGGAACCTCGCCGCGCCGCTCGGCGGTGGAGTCGGTGACGGCGTGGATGGGACCGTTGCGCCCCTCCCGCGCAGCGGGTTCCTCCGTCTCCCGCTCGACCGGCCGCTCCTGAGCGGGCGCCGCCTCGGCGGCGGGCTCGGCGTGGCTCTCCGGGAAGGAGGTCGGGGCGTGCGACGGCGTCTCCGCGGGCGGCTCCGATTCGGTCGGCGCCGACGGAGTCGACGGCGTGGCCGGGGTGGTCGGCGCGGAGGAGGCGGTCGGGACGGCCGGCGTCGGCCGCTCCGGCTCCACCTGCTGGTACTGGACCGGCTGGACCGGCTGGGCCGGCTGGGCCTGCGGGCGCGCGGGCTCCGGGGCGCTGGTCGGTTCCGGTCGCGTCGGAGCGGTCCACGGCATGGTGCCGGCCGTCGCCCCACCCGTGTCCGCCACGGACGACGCCCGCTCCTTCGGCGCCTCCGGTGCGGTCTCGGTGATCGCCTTGGGGGCGGCGGCCTCAGAAGGGTCCACGGGGCGGCGCTCCCGCACCACGGGACCGGTCACTTCGGGTTCGTCGAAGCCCGCGGCGATCACGGTGACGCGCACCTCGTCGCCGAGCGCGTCGTCGATGACGGCGCCGAAGATGATGTTGGCCTCGGGCGCGGCCGAGTTGGCCACGAGTTGGGCGGCCTCGTTGATCTCGAACAGGCCCAGGTCGGAGCCGCCCTGGATGGACAGCAGGACCCCGTGGGCCCCGTCGATGCTCGCCTCCAGGAGCGGTGACGAGATCGCCATCTCCGCCGCCGCGACCGCGCGATCGTCCCCGCGCGCCGATCCGATTCCCATGAGCGCGGAGCCGGCGCCCTGCATGACCGACTTCACGTCCGCGAAGTCCAGGTTGATCAGGCCGGGGGTGGTGATGAGGTCGGTGATGCCCTGAACACCCGAGAGCAGGACCTGGTCGGCCGCCTTGAAGGCGTCCAACACGCTGACCTGCCGGTCGGAGATGGACAGCAGCCGGTCGTTGGGAATCACGATGAGTGTGTCGACCTCCTCACGGAGCATCGCTATTCCCGACTCGGCCTGGGTGGCCCGCCGCTTGCCCTCGAAGCCGAAGGGGCGGGTGACCACACCGATGGTGAGGGCCCCGAGGGAGCGGGCGATGTTGGCGACGACGGGTGCCCCTCCGGTGCCCGTCCCACCGCCCTCGCCTGCCGTGACGAAGACCATGTCGGCCCCCTTGAGGACCTCCTCGATCTCCTCACGGTGGTCCTCGGCGGCCTTACGGCCGACGTCGGGGTTGGCTCCGGCTCCCAGACCGCGGGTGAGCTCACGACCGACGTCGAGTTTGACGTCGGCGTCACTCATCAGCAGCGCCTGGGCATCGGTATTGATGGCGATGAACTCGACGCCCTTGAGCCCCTCTTCGATCATTCGGTTGACGGCGTTGACACCGCCGCCGCCGATGCCGACGACTTTGATGACCGCGAGGTAGTTCTGCGGTGCTGCCACGACGAGGGGCCTTTCCGCTCGCATGAGCCGTCCCCTCACCGTGTCCGGGGCTCTGGCCGCCGGAGACGCCTCAGGTTCGGCATCCGGTTTACTCCATGTGCGTTTCGGGTTCCCCGCACCGCGGCGTCCACGACGCCGGTGTCAAGGGACCCGGGGCCACCTGATCCCGTTCCGCATCCGGCCGACCGGCCGATGCCCTCCGCCTCGTGGACGGATGAGAACGGTTCCTGCGTACCCCGAAAAGCGTGTTTTGCTACGTTCTTGACGGTGGTTGTGCTTCCCGACAGTAAGCGGACTGCCGAGTACGGGCAACCGTGCTGGGATCAGCCTAACCGCGCATAACACGGGGAAGCGATGTGCGCACTCGGCGCGTCGCGTCTGGAATGTCCGCGCCGATCGGTAAAACGTCCCGCAGGGTGGCCCACGACACTCCTCCTGGGCGCGGTGAGCGACCCTGTCGTTCCTTTTCCTCGCACTGGGTAACGCTTCACCGAACGATGGCCAGGTCAGGAACGCTCACGTCGTAGACCAGCCCGTCCTGCGGGGGGTGCTCACGCATGAGCACGCGCAGGACGGCGCTCTTGTCGGCGGTGCCTGAGGGGTCGCCCCATTCCACGAGGGAGCCGTCACCGAGGTCGAGGGTGATCGCGTCGGTCTCGGTGGCGTCGATGAGCTGGATCTGCGCCAGGAGCGAGTCCGGTGCGCGTTCGACGATGTCCGCCGCCGCCCGGACCGCCTCGTTCCCCTCGACCTCACCGGTGACGCGCACCACCGGGTGGGTGCCCGGGCGCGTCGGCGAATCCTCGATGCGCACGCCGTCCCCGTCCACGAGGCGGTACTCGTCACCGGCCCGGACCGCCAACAGCGGTTGGCGCTCGACCACCTCCACGCGGAGGGTGGCGGGCCAGCCGCGTGTCAACGTGGCCGACTCCACCAGTTCGACGGACTCCGCCCGTTGCGCGCCGCCCTCCAGATCGACACGGATCAGCGGCGTGCCGGTGGGCACGTCGACGGCCGCCACGACCTCCTCCGCCGAGACCCTGTCCAGGCCGGTGACGGCGACGTCGCGCACCACGAGCAGCCGGGACCCGAGGAGCACCCAGGTGACCACGCAGACCAGGGCGACCACCAGCAGCGCCACGAAGGCGAGCTTCCAGGGGTCGGACTTCCCCCGCGCTCTCGTGCCCGGCTTCGAAGCCGGTTTCGAAGCCGGTTTCGTGCTGGTCTTCGTCCCGCCCTGGTCAGCGCTCACGTGTCTCCCCCTGCTTACTTTGGGCCTGCCGCTTGGCTTCGGCCCGTGTTCGGGCGCCCCGAGGGCAGGGATGCTTCATCCTCGGCCACGCCTGTCGCTCGTTCCTCGCCACGCGGCTCGCCTCGCCCGCCCGTCGCCCGGACGGCCTACCCGGCCGCGATCTCCGCGGCCTCGGCACAGGCCTCCACGATCCGCGGCCCCAGCTCGGTGACGTCACCCGCGCCCATGGTGAGCACGATGTCCCCGGGGCGGGCGAGTTCGGCCACACGGCGCACGACCTCGTCCCTTCCGGGCACGTACCACACGCGGTCGTGGTCGACCCTGGAGGTGATCAGCTCGCCGGTCACCCCGGGATCGGGGTCCTCACGGGCGGCGTAGACCTCCATGACGACGACCTCGTCGGCGAGGCTGAGCGCGGCGGCGAACTCGTCGGCGAAGAAGCGGGTGCGGCTGTACAGGTGGGGTTGGAAGAGGGCGACGACCCGGCCCTGGGGCAGTCCCCGCTCCACCGCCTCCCCGGCCACCGACTCCAGGGCGGCCCGGGTGGCGCGCAGGTCGGCCTCGATCTCCGTGGGGTGGTGGGCGTAGCTGTCGTAGACCGCCACACCGTCCGCCTCGCCCTTGAGCTCGAAGCGGCGCGCGGCACCGGCGAAGTCGGCGATACCCTCCACCGCGACGTCCAGGTCGTGGCCGAGTTCGTCGGCGACCACGAGCGCGGCGGCCGCGTTGAGCACGTTGTGCCGCCCCGGGACCGCCAGGGTGCCGTCGATGGGATCGCCGCCGACGGTCTCGATCGTGAACTCGGTGGTGAAGCCGCGTGCGACCGTCCGGGTGATCCGGTAGTCGGCGTCGTCGGCCTCTCCGTAGGTCACGACGCGTTTGCCGCGCTCACGGGCGATCTCGGCGACCCGACGGGCGCCCGGGTCGTCAACGCCGACGATCAGGGTGCGCTCGACCCGGTCGACGAACGCGGCGAAATTGGCGTGGATCTCGTCCAGACCGCTGTAGTTGTCCAGGTGGTCGGCTTCGACGTTGGTGACCACGGCGATCTTCGGGGAGAGCATGAGGAAGGAGCCGTCGCTCTCGTCGGCCTCCACGGCGATGGCCGGGCCGATCCCCGCGTCGGCGCCCAGGCCGGTGGTGACCAGCTTGCCGCCGATCACGTAGCCGGGTTCGGCGCCCAGGTGCTGGAGCACGACGGCGACCATCGACGTGGTGGTGGTCTTGCCGTGCGTACCAGACACGGCGACGCCTTCACGGCCCAGCAGCAGCGCGCCCAGGGCGGCGGCCCTCGGCAGGATCCGCAGACCGCGTCGGCGGGCCTCGACCAGTTCGGGGTTGTCGTCGCGGATGGCGGAGGAGACCACGAGCGTCTCGGCGGCGCCCAGGTGCTCGGCCGTGTGGCCGACGTGTGTCCTCGCGCCCATCTCCTCCAGTTCGCGAAGGGTCTCGCTGTCCCGGGCGTCACTGCCCGACACCTCGACCCCGGACTGGAGCAGGACACGGGCGATACCGGACATGCCCGCGCCGCCCAGGCCGATGAAGTGGGTGCGGCCGAGCTTGTCCACGGGGACCGGGTCGGTGGGAGGAACAAGACTCATCGAGCGTCCTTGCCGTCGTCGTAGAAGACCTCGTCGCCGTCGCCGTCCTCGACGGGCAGCTCCGGGGTGGGTTTGTCGCCGCGGGCGATCGCCATGACCTCGCGGGCCAACTCCATGTCGGCGTCCCTGCGGCCCATCCGTGCGGCCGCCTCGGACATGGTCACGACCCGGTCGGTGTCGGTGAGCAGGGGGATGAGCTGACTGGTGATCCACTCGACGGAGACGTCGGCGTTGTTGACCATGAGGCCGCCGCCCGCCTGCACGATCGGTTCGGCGTTCAGGGCCTGCTCACCATTGCCGATGGCCAGCGGGACGAAGGCGCCGGGCAGACCGACGGCGGTGAGTTCGGCACAGGTCATCGCACCGGAGCGGCACATCGCGATGTCGGCCGCGGCGTAGGCCATGTCCATCCGGTCCACGTAGGGGACCGCGACGTAGGGGATGCCGTCCTGGGTCAGGTCCTGGGGCTCCTCGGCGTTCTTGGGGCCGACGACGTGCAGGACCTGGACACCGCTCTGCCGGAAGTAGGGGGCGGCGGCGAAGGCGGTCTCGTTGATGCGCTGGGCGCCCTGGGAGCCACCGAAGATCAGCAGGGTGGGCAGATCGTGGCGCAGGCCGAAGTAGGCACGGGCCTTGTCGCCCATCGCCAGCCGGTTCAGCTTGGTGATCTGCTCGCGCAGGGGAATGCCGACGAAACGGCCGTTGCGGATCTGGGTGTGCGGGTGCCCCGTGTACACGTGCGGGGTCAACCGCGCCCCCAGCCGGTTGGCCAGGCCGGGAAGCGGGTTGGCCTCGTGCACGACGATCGGAATGCGCCGCCGCCGAGCGGCCAGGTAGCCGGGTGTGGCCACGTAGCCGCCGAAACCGACGATGACGTCGGCCTGGAGCCGGTCGAGCTGCTCACCCGCGGCGCTGAGCGCGCCGGCGAGCTTGCCCGGGACCGTGAGCAGCTTGGGGGTGAGCTTGCGTGGCAGGGGAACCGCCGGGATCAGGCCGAGCTCGTAACCGCGCATGGGAACCAGTCTGGTCTCCAGCCCCCGTTCGGTGCCCAGACAGAGGATCTCCGTGCTGGGGTCGACGCGCCTGAGCGCGTCGGCAAGGGAGAGTGCGGGCTCGATATGCCCGGCCGTGCCGCCTCCGGCTAGGGCTACCCTCATCGTCGCCGATTCCTCCTTGGCCGGTCACCCGCCGGGACCGGTCCGCTCCTGTGCTTGGCCGTCGTCCTGCCACCACGGGGGCCCGTCGTCCGGGAGCCGCGCGCTGTGGTGGAGCGCCTGGGGACCGCGGCGCCACTCCGTTTGGGCACCGCGGTACCGACATTGTCCAGGCCCAGCCAGCTTAGAGCCCTTTGGGCCCCACTGGGACCCCGGGCCGCCAGGGCTTTCCTCGCTTGGGGCTCGGCCTTGGCCAGGGCGAGCAGGACACCGAGGGCCACCATGGTCGGAATGAGCGCGGAACCGCCGTAGGAGACGAGGGGCAGCGGGATCCCGGTGACGGGGACCAGACCGATGACAGCGGCGATGTTGATCATCGCCTGGCCGAGGATCCAGGCGACGAGCGCGATGGCGGCCAGGCGCGCGAAGGGTTCATCGACCCTGCGGGCCACGCGCAGTCCGGCGTACCCCAGCACGCCGAACAGGGAAATGACCACGAGCGTGCCGATGAGGCCGAACTCCTCACCGATGATCGCGAAGATGAAGTCCGACTCGGCGAACGGCAGGAAGCCCCACTTCTCCCGACTCGCCCCGATACCGAGGCCGAACACCCCACCGGTGCCCAGCGCGTACAGCCCGTGCAGTGACTGGAAGCCGTTCCCGGTGGGGTCGGAGCCGGGGTCCAGGAAGGCGGTGACGCGGGTGATGCGGTAGGGCTCGATCGCGATGACGATCACGGCCAGTGCCGTGACCAGACCGAACATGGCCACGAACAGCCGCCCGGGCGCACCGACCACCCACAGCAGGGAGAGGAAGACGAGCAGCAGGACGAGCGTCGTGGACAGGTCCGACCCCAGCAGCACGAGCAGCGCGAGCAGCCCGCATCCGGGCAACAGGGGGAAGAGCAGGTGCCGCCACTCGGTGAGCTCCCGCAGCTCCTCCTTGCGCGCGAGCACGTTGGCGCCCCACAGGGCGAAGGCGAGCTTGGCCGGTTCCGAGGGCTGGATGGTCAGACCACCGATCTCCAGCCACCGCATGGCGCCGTTGACCTCGGTGCCCTGGAACGTGGTGAGCAGCAGCAAGGCCACGGAGATGATCATCGCCGGGTAGCCCGCGATGCGCAGCACCCACTGCGGCAGGTGGGAGGCGAGCAGCATGAGCGGCAGGCCGATGCACGCCGACACCATCTGGCGCTGGAACATCGAGAAGGCTGAGCCGGTCTCGGTGATCGAGTTGACCATCGTCGACGACAGCACCATGACCAGGCCCAGGGCGATGAGCATCACGCCGGTGCCCAGGACCAGGTAGTAGGAGGTGAGGGGACGGTCGAGGGACCGCGCCCACTCACGCCAGAGCGCCCGTTGGCGCCCACCGGTCGCCGCGCGTCCCCGGGGCCGGGTCACCCCTGGGACCGTTGTCGTCGCCGCCATCCACACCCTCCGCACGATTCGCGCCTCAATACTGGCGTACGGGCACGTGCGAGAGCGCGGACATTTCCCGCGTGTTGGCTATCTTTGGCGCCCGGGTGAGTGGTACCGGGCACACTGGAGGCGCCCGCGCGCGCATTCGTGACGCACGGGCGTCAATCCGATACTCAGCGTCGTCGTTCGACCGCTTCGGCGAAGAATCGGCCCCGCTCGGGGTAATTGGTGAACATGTCCATGGAGGCGGCGGCTGGCGCCAGGAGCACCGTGTCGCCCTCCGCGGCCAGTTCCGCGGCGGCGGACACCACCGCGTCCATGACCGTGTGCCCCTCGGGGGCGTCCGCGGCCGGTCCCTCGACCTCCACCACCGGAACGTCGGGCGCGTGCTCGGCCAGGGCCTCGCGCAACCTGGCCCGGTCGGCGCCGATGAGCACCGCGCCGCGCAGCCGGTCCGCGGCCATGGCCACGAGATCGTCGACCTCGGCGCCCTTGAGCAGTCCGCCCGCGATCCACACCACCGAGCGGAAGGCGCTGAGCGAGGCCGCCGCGGCGTGCGGGTTGGTGGCCTTGGAGTCGTCGACGTAGTCGACACCGCCCACCGTGGCCACGTACGCGATGCGGTGCGGTTCGGGGACGAAGGCCGTCAGTCCGGCCTTCACCGACTCCGGAGCCGCACCGATCGAGCGGGCCAGCGCGGCGGCGGCCAGGGCGTTGGCCACGTTGTGCGGGGCGGCTGGACGCACGTCGGCGAGGGTGGCGAGCTCCTCGGCGCTGCTGTGCGGCTCCGCGACGAACGCCCGGTCCACCAGCAGGTCCTCGACCACGCCCAGCTCCCCCGCCTTGGGGGTTTCCAGACGCAGCCCCACCATCGGCGTGTGCGGGTCGCCGTCCTCCTCGGCCAGGCGCACCGACCAGGGGTCGGCGGTGTTGACCACGCGCACGGTGCCGCGCGCGAAGACCCGGCCCTTGGCACGGGCGTAGGCGGTGAGTCCGCCGTGCCAGTCCAGGTGGTCGGGCGCGACGTTGAGCACGGCGGCGGCGTGCGGGCGGACGGTGGAGGACCAGTGCAGCTGGAAGCTGGACAGCTCGACCGCCAGGACGTCGTGGACGTGTCCGTCGGCGTCGGGCAGGACGGCGTCGATGATCGGGGTGCCGACGTTGCCCACGGCCAGCGCGTCACGCCCGTCGGCGCGCAGCATCGCCTCCAGCATCCGGACCGTGGTGGTCTTGCCGTTGGTGCCGGTGACGGCCAGCCAGACCTGGTCGGCGGGCTTGAGCCGCCAGGCCAGCTCCACGTCGCCGACGACCTCGATCCCCGCCTCCGCGGCGCGGAGCAGCAGCGGGGAGTCGGGCCGCCACCCCGGAGAGGTGACGACCAGGTCACACCCCTCGGGCAGCGGGGTGTCCCCCAGGACGACCTCGGCGCCGGCCGCGGTCAGTTCGGCCGCCACCGGGCGGGTGGTGTCGTCGTCGCGACCGTCGACGACGACCACGCGGGCGCCGCGGGCCAGGAGCGCCCGGGCCACGGGGGGACCGGAGACGCCCAGCCCGGCGACGCAGACCGTGCGGTCGGCGAAGGCGGTCGCGGTGTCGGGGTTCTCGTGGTTCGCCATGCCTCTACCTTGGCATCCATTCCAGGTAGAACAGTCCGATGGCGATCGCCACGAACAAGCCCTGGATGATCCAGAAGCGGATCACGATGGTCGTCTCGGCCCATCCCTTGAGCTCGAAGTGGTGCTGGAGCGGGGCCATCCGGAAGACGCGTTTGCCGGTCAGGCGGAACGAGCTGATCTGGATCATCACGGACATGGTGATGATGACGAACAGACCGCCGATGAGCAGCAGCAGGAGCTGGGTGCGGGTGGTGATGGCCAGACCCACGATGAGACCGCCCAGGGCCAGGGAGCCGGTGTCGCCCATGAAGATCTTCGCGGGAGGGGCGTTGAACCACAGGAAGGCGATGCAGGAGCCGAGGACGGCGGAGGCGACCACGGCCAGGTCCAGGGGGTCGCGGACCGTGTAGCAGTTGGTGGCCAGGTAGGAGACGCAGGACTGGCGCAGCTGCCAGTTGCCGATGATGACATAGGCGACCAGTGACAGGATCGTCGCGCCGGTGGCCAGGCCGTCGAGGCCGTCGGTGAGGTTGACCGCGTTGGAGAAGCCGACGATGAGGAACAGCGCCCAGAGGATGAACAGCGGGAGCATCAGCGCGGGGCCGAAGTCGCGGAGGAAGGACAGGCTGGGGGCGGCCGGCGTGTATCCG
>NZ_ANBC01000572.1 GCF_000341125.1 Nocardiopsis lucentensis DSM 44048
CGCCGACGACGGCCTGGCCGACCATCTTGGCCCCGCTGCGCAGGCCCAGGCTGCGGCGCTTGTAGATCTTGATGAAGTCGTCGAGGAAACCGACGCACCCCATGCCGACGAAGAGGAACATCACCAGCAGGCCGGAGGCGGTGGGTCCGTTCGCGCCGGGCTGGACCAGCCACAGCACCAGGTGCGAGCCGAAGTAGCCCACGACCGCGCCGAGGATGATGACGATGCCGCCCATCGTGGGCGTGCCCTGCTTGGTCTTGTGGCCCTCGGGGCCGTCGTCGCGGACCTCCTGGCCGAACTTGAACCGGTACAGGAGCTTGATCAGCGGCGGCATCAGCGCCATGGAGACGATGAGCGAGATCGCCGCCGCGATGGAGATGCCGATCACTGGACATCACCCTTGGTGATGAGGTCGATAACCCTTTCGAGCGCTGCCACCCGCGATCCCTTCACAATGACGACGTCTCCTGTGCGCATCCGCTCGCGCACCGCCGAGGCCGCTGCCCCGGCGTCCGGCACCCGGACGGTCTCGCCACGCCACCGCCCCTCTCTGGCGGCGCGTTCGGCGCCGACGGCGATCCCCTCGGCCTGCTCTCCGACCACGATCAGGTGGGACACACCGGTCTGGGCGGCGAACTCGCCCACTCGCTCGTGCTCCGCGTGTCCGTCCTCGCCCAGCTCGGCCATGTGGGCGAGCACGGCGATGGAACGGCGCTCGCGTGCGAGGGAGCCCAAGGTGGTCAGGGCCGCGCGCATGGACTCGGGGTTGGCGTTGTAGGCGTCGTTGACGAGCGTGGCGCCGTCGTGCTCGGTGACTTCCATGCGCCACCGGCTCACCGGGGTCGCCGCTCCCAGGGCGTCGGCGACCTCCGCGATGTCCATGCCGAGTTCGTCGGCGACCGCGGCGGTCGCCAACGCGTTGTGCACCTGATGGGCGCCCACGAGCGCCAACCGCACCCGGGCCGAGTCGCCGCCCAGGTGAAGCGTGAAGGACGGGGCCCCGGTCGACTCCAGGACCACGTCGGTGGCGCGCACGTCCGCGTCCTCGGCGAGACCGTAGGTGACCACGCGCGCCTCGGTGCGTCCGGCCATCGCGCTCACCCGCGGGGCGGCGGCGTTGAGGACGGCCACGCCGCCTCCGCCGCGCTCCCGCCCGCCGGGCGGGAGCGCCTCGACGAGTTCGCCCTTGGCCCGGGCGATCGCGTCGCGGTCGCCGAACTCGCCCATGTGCGCGCTGCCGACGTTGAGGACGACACCGATGCGCGGAGGCGCGACACGGCACAGGTGGGCGATGTGCCCGATCCCTCGCGCCCCGGCCTCCAGCACGAGGTGGCGCGTGTCCGTGCCGGCCCGCAGCACCGTGAGCGGGTGGCCGATCTCGTTGTTGAACGAACCGGCGGTGGCGACCGTGGTGCCGTGTCGGGCGAGGACCTGGGCGATGAGGTCCTTGGTGGTGGTCTTACCGGAGGACCCGGTGACCCCGACGACCTCGGTGGTGTCCGCTCCCCGACGGGGATCGCCGAGCTCCCCGGCCACGTGGGCGGCCAGTCGCGTCAACGCCGCCACGACCTCGTCGTCGCCGCCGTCCACCAGCAGGTGTGGCGCGTCGACGGGGCGGGACGCCAGGACGGCCGCCGCCCCCGCCTCGACGGCGGCGGCCGCGAAGTCGTGCCCGTCCACGCGTTCGCCGGCCAGGGCGACGAAGAGCGCTCCCGGCGCGGCCTGGCGCGAGTCGATGACGACCGGGCCGTCCACGACGGTGTCGGGGCGCGCTGATCCGCCGATCGCGGTATGGGTGATCTCAGCGATCCGATCGAGCGTGAGCGCGATCAAATCCACTCCTCATGTCAGGCCCGGCTCACGGCGCCGCAGGAGCGCTTGGCCACCCGGCCGGAGTTCAGGTCAGGGGATGGCACCGCGGATGCCGTGCGCGCGACGGCGCGCGGGCCTCACCACGGGGTCGGCACGCGCCACTGCCGTGGGAGCCACCATGGGCGGCACGCTTCCGGGCTGCGATTGCCGGACCTACCTTAGAACATGTTGAGGTGTCTGAGGTCCTGTCGGGGCCCGTGTAGAGCAATATGCGCCACTTCGTGACCGTACCGCCGCACCGGGCCGTACTCGATGCGGCGCGCCCCACGGACACGCCCGGGGCGATGGCGCTGCCACGCCCCGGGCGACCCGAACGGTCACGTCCGGGCGTGTGGCGCCGTCAGCCCTCGTCAGGGGCCCGGTGGATGTCCTGGAGGGCGACCCCCAGGCGCTCGCGGGCGCTGACGCTGAGCCGCTCCTCCAACGCGGCGCGCAGGACCTCGCGGTCGTCGAAGGGCAGGACCTCTCCCTTGACGTACTGGCCGGTCTCGTGGCCCTTGCCCGCGACGACGATCACGTCCCCGGCGTCGGCCCCGGCCACGGCCAGGCGGATGGCCTCGGCCCGGTCGAGTTCGACGGTGACGCGCGCCCGGACGTCCTCGGAGACCTTGGCCACGCCCTCCAGCATCGCGGTGGCGATGGTGACGGGGTCCTCGGTGCGCGGGTTGTCGTTGGTGATGACCAGGTGGTCGGCCAGGCGCGCGGCGGCCTCGCCCATGAGCGGGCGTTTGGCTCGGTCGCGGTCGCCTCCGCAGCCGACGACCATGGTCAGCCGCCCTCGGGTGGTGGTGCGCAGGGCGGTCAGGACCGCCTCGATCGCGCCCGGCTTGTGCGAGTAGTCGACGATCGCGGTGAAGTCCTGGACCGCGCTCGGCACGTCGTGGACGACGACGGGCTCCATGCGTCCGGGCACACCGGGCGCCGCGGCCACCCCGGCGATCGCGGTCTCCAGCGGCAACCCGGCCTCGACCAGGCCGACGATGGCGGCCATGGCGTTGGACACGTTGAACGGCCCGGGCAGGGAGACGGAGGCGTTGGCCTCCATACCTCCGGGACCGACGATGCGGAAGGTGCTGCCGGTGGCGCCCAGGCGCACGTCCACGGCGCGCCAGTCGGCCGGCATGCCGCCCGCCTCGGGGGCCGCGTCGGAGAAACCGTCCACGGCGAAGGTGGTGACGGGCACGGCGCCGTCCCCCCGCACCATGTCCACGAGCGCGCGGCCGAAGCGGTCGTCGGTGTTGACGACGGCGATGTCGCAGTACTCGGGGGTGAACAGGCGCGCCTTGGTGTCGAAGTAGTCGCGCAGGTCGGCGTGGAAGTCCAGGTGGTCCTGGGAGAGGTTGGTGAAGATGGCGACGTCGTAGTGGGTGCCGCCGACCCGGCCCAGGGCGAGGGCGTGGCTGGAGACCTCCATGGCGGCGGCGGTGACTCCGCGCTCACGCATGACCGCGAACAGGCCGTGCAGGTCGGTGGCCTCGGGGGTGGTGAGGGAGGAGGCGACTCGCTCGTCACCGACCCGCATCTCGACGGTGCCGACGAGACCGGTGCTCATCCCGGCCTGGCGCAGGCCCGACTCGACCAGGTAGGTGATGGTGGTCTTGCCGCTGGTGCCCGTGGTCCCGACCAGGAGGAGGTCCCGGGCGGGATCGCCGAAGACCCATCCGGCCGCGGTGCCGAGTGCGGCCCGCGCGTCCGGGACGACGAGCACCGGCAGTCCGGTGGCCGACGCCCGCTCGGCTCCGGCGGCGTCGGTGAGGATCGCGGCGGCCCCGGCCTCGGCGACCTGCGCGGCGAAGTCGGCGCCGTGGGCGCGCGCACCGGGCAGGGCGGCGTAGAGGTCGCCGGGGTGTACCTGGCGTGAGTCGTGGGTGATGCCGCGGACGTGCACCTCCTCGCCGGGCACCTCGGCGGTGTCGTCGGCGCCGGGGTTGGGGCGCAGCAGTGTGGTGTCCGGCCCGAGCAGCGTCGCGAGGGCGGACAGCGGACGGAATTGGGTGTGTTCAGGTCGCATTACCGGTGGCACGAGTGGAGGTTAACGGCTGTGGACGACCGCTCGGTAATTTCCACGCTGCGCGCGGCGTGGTTTCCCCGCGCGGGAGTTTCCCCCAGGTTACGCGGGGTGCGCCCGGAGAGGGCGGTCCACGGCACATCGATACGGTGGATCACACACGACCGGGAGGCAGCCCATGGTTCGGATCGCTTCGGGTGAGCGGCCGCTCGTCCTCGACGGGGGGCTCGCGACCCGTCTGGAGTCCTACGGACGGGACCTGGGCGGCGGGCTGTGGTCGGCGCGGCTGCTGGCGGAGGAGCCCGAGCTGGTGCGCCGGGTGCACGCGGACTACTTCGAGGCGGGCGCTGACGTGGCGATCGCCGCCGGTTACCAGGCGACCGTGGAGGCGTTCGTCGCGAGGGGGACCGGCCGGACGCGGGGCCGGGAGCTGGTCGTGCGATCCGTGGAGTTGGCCCGCGAGGCGCGGGACGCGTTCGGTGCGGGGCTGGTCGCGGCGGGGGTGGGGCCCTATGGCGCGGCGCGGGCGGACGGTTCGGAGTACACCGGGGACTACGACCTGGACGAGGACGGACTCGTGGCGTGGCACCGTGAGCGGTGGGAACTGCTCGCCGGAGCGGGAGCCGACCTGGTGGCGTGCGAGACGATTCCGTCACTGGACGAGGCCCGGGCCCTGGCACGACTGTTGGACGGGACGCCGGGGGTGCGCGCGTGGATGAGCTTCTCGTGCGTGGACGGGGAACACATCGGCGACGGCACGCCGCTGGCGGAGGTCGCCGCCGAACTCGCCCCGCGGCACGCCGAGGGGCGGCTGGTGGCGGTCGGGGTCAACTGCACCGCGCCCCGGTTCGTCCCGTCCCTGGTACGCGCCGTCGCGGCGGTCGGACTGCCCGCGGTGGCCTACCCCAACTCGGGTGAGGTGTGGGACGCGCGTCGACGCAGGTGGACCGGCACGAGCGACCCCGAGGAGTTCGGGGCGGCCGCCGTCACCTGGTGCGAGG
>NZ_ANBC01000573.1 GCF_000341125.1 Nocardiopsis lucentensis DSM 44048
CACCGGACCCGAGCACGTGCGGTCGATCCGCGCCCGTGTGGACGAGCGGTTCGCCTGAGGCCTGCCTCCCGGAGGGTCACCCCAGGGGCCTTGTTCGGGCGTCGGCGGGGTTCTGCGGGACGAGGCGAGCCGCGAGCGAGGAACGGGCGGCAGGCGAGGCCGAGGACGAAGGACCCCTGCCCCGTGGGCGCCCGAACACGGGCCGAAGCGCGGCGGCGGACCCCGAGGAACACTGTCTTAGCCCGCTCGTCCTAACCCTGCTCGTCGCCGAAGAGGCGGATGGCGGGCGGCTCGGTGTCCGTGGGCGGGACGCGCATCGACCGGAGCGCGAAGGACATGATGTCGTTGAACACGGGCCCGGCCGCCTCGCCACCGTAGTAGGACTCCTGCGGGTTGTGCAGGACCACCTGGACGACCAGCTCGGGGTCGTCGGCGGGGGCGAACCCGGCGAACGTCGCGGTGTAGGCGCCGCGCTCGTAGCGGCCGGTCTCGGGGTCGATCCGGTTGGCGGTACCGGTCTTGCCCGCCACGCGGTAACCGTCGATGCGGGCCTGGGGTGCGGTGCCCTCGTCGCTGGTGACCGCTTCCAGCATGAGCGCGAGCTGCTCCGCGGTCTCCTCGCTGAGCACCCGGCGCCGCTCACCCTGTTCGGACGGGGTGAACTCGCCCTCGCTGTCCACGGTCCCGGCCACGACCCGCGGCTCGGCCCGAACCCCGCCGTTGGCGATGGTCGCGTAGACCGACGCCATCTGGGCGGCGTTCACGGACAGGCCGTGGCCGATGGACACCGACGGCAGCTGGGTGCCCCACCAGTCCTCGGGGTCGGTGAGGATGCCCGCCTCCTCGCCGGGGAGCGCGAGTCCGGTGGGCTGGCCGAGCCCGAACGTCTCCAGGTACGAGTGCAGGACCCCCGCCCCGACCTGGTCGGCGACCTTGATGGTGCCCACGTTGCTGGACTGGGCCATGATGCCGTTGACCGTGAGCCGCTGGGTGCCGCGGTTGCTGGAGTTGCGGAAGGTCTGGTCGTAGTACTGGATGGCGTAGGGCACGGTGTAGACGGTGTCGGGGGTGGTGACCCCCTCCTCCAGGGCCGCGCCCATCGTGATGACCTTGTTGGTGCTGCCCGGCTCGAAGGTGTCGTGGACCGCCCCGTTGGCCCAGTCCGCCGGGCTGGCGTCGGAGATGTCGTCCTGGGAGTAGGTGGGGTAGTCGGCCATCGCGAGGATCTCCCCGTTCGGGCGCATGACGATGGCGCTGCCGCCCTCGGCCTCCAGCTCCTCGACCCGTTCGGCCAGGACCTGGGCCGTGTACCACTGGATGTCGCGGTCCAGTGTGAGGCGCACGTCCTGGCCCGGGACGGGTTCGCGGACCAGGCCGCCGGCCATGGGGATCTGCGTGCCGTCGCTGCCCACCTCGACCTGGCGTTTGCCCTGTTCACCCGCGAGGGTGGAGTCGAGGTAGCCTTCCAGCCCCTCCAGTCCGTAGCCCTCGGATCCGACGAAGCCCACCAGGTCGGCGGCTCCGGTCTCCTCGGGGTAGACGCGCCGGTAGTCGACCTCGGCGCCGACCCCGGACAGGCCGAGGCCGCGCAGGTCCGCCCAGTCGCGGGGCAGGATGTCGGTGGCCACGACCTGGTACCGGCTGGGGCGGGCGTCCACCCGCGCGGTGACCTCGTCCTCATCCAGGTCGAACCGGGTGACGAGCTCGTCGATGAGCTGGGCCCGCTCGTCCTCCTCGACCTCCTCCGGGTCGACGAAGATCCTGCGCACCTCCACCGACAGCGCGAACGGGCTGCCGTTGACGTCGGTGATCTGGCCGCGCAACGTGGGGATGTCGATGGTCTGGAGGCGCAGGTTGGACGCCGCCTCGGCGTAGGTCTCGGCGTCCAGGCCCTGGATCTGGGTCAGCCGTCCGGCGAAGAGCAACAGCACCACGACGATCAGCACACCGCCGAACTTGATGCGCTTGTGCGGGTCGCCCTTGTGGAAGGTACGCCTGAGCAGTGGCGGGGGCGGCGGCGCGGCGCGTCCGCGCGTGCGCTCCCGGTCACGTCCGGATCCACGGGTCGGGCGTCCCGCGGAGCGCGTGTTGGCGCTGGGACGGCTGCCGCCCGCGGGACGGCTCGACGACTTACGGGGGCGCTTGTCGGGCCGCGACCCCGAACGCCGGGTCGCCCCGGGCCGCTTCGGGTCGCGGGGGCGTCGGTCGCGCGGGGAGCTCACTCGTCGCCCCCGGTGCCGCCGAGGACCTCACCGCGGTCCCGGTCCAGGAAGCGCGGCCCCTCCTCAGGTCGCTCCATGCCCAGGTTCTCGGCCTCGTCCGCGATGCGCTGGGAGCTCTCCAGCCGCGCGATCCGGTCGCGCCACTGCTGCTGGGTATAGGCGAGTTCACGGTTCTCGGCCTGGAGCCGGGTGATGGTGAAGGCCTCCTGGGCGATGACGCTGCGCAGCACGAGGAGGCTGACCAGCGCGCCGCCGAGCAGGCAGAGGATGAGCAGGACGAACGGGATGCGCGGGGCGCGGCCCTGCCCGCCCGCGTCGCGGGCGGCACCCGTCTTGGCCGACGCCCGCGCGCCGCCGCGGGCCGACCGCGTCCGCCCGGCGCCCTCCCCGCGGTCGGGTGCGCGGCGTGTGTCCGTACTCGAACTCATCTGCTCTCCTACCGCTCTACCGCGATGCCCGGCGTACGCGCTCGGCCGCCCTGAGGCGGGCGGACTGCGCACGTGGGTTGCCTTCGATCTCTGCGTCCGTGGGGAGTTCCGCGCCCCGGGTGAGCAGCCGCAGCTCCGGCTGCCGGTCGGGGAGCGGGACGGGGAGGTCGGCGGGGGGGGGGNTCGGTGGCCAGGTCGGCCAGAGCTCGTTTGGTCATCCTGTCCTCCAGGGAGTGGTAGGACAGCACCGCGATCCGTCCGCCGACCGACAGGCGGGAGACCGCCGCGGGCAGGGCGTGTTCGAGGATGGACAGTTCGGCGTTGACCTCGATGCGCAGCCCCTGGAAGGTGCGCTTGGCCGGGTGCCCTCCGGTGCGGCGGGTGGCGGCGGGGATGGCGTCGCGGACGAGTTCGGCCAGTTCGCGGGTGGAGGCGATGGGGGCCTTGGCGCGCCGCCGCTCGATCGCGCGGGCGACGCGGGAGGCGAAGCGCTCCTCGCCGTAGACGCGCAGGACCCGGGTGAGCTCGGCGACGGGGTAGGTGTTGACGACGTCCGCGGCCGTGAGGTCCTGGGTGCGGTCCATGCGCATGTCCAGGGGGGCGTCGTGCGCGTAGGCGAAGCCGCGTTCGGTCTCGTCGAGCTGGGGTGAGGACACACCCAGGTCGAGCAGAACCGCGTCGGCCTCGGGTGCGCCCGCCTCGTCCAGGGCGCGGGGGATGTCGGAGTAGACCGCGTGCACGAAGTGGGTGCGGTCGGCGTAGGGGGCCAGCCGCCTCGCGCTGCGTTCCAGCGCGGTGGTGTCCCGGTCCACCCCGACGAGGCGCGCGGTGGGGCACGCCTTCAGCAGGGCCTCGGAGTGGCCGCCCAGACCGAGGGTGCCGTCGACGAACACGGCGCCGGGATGACTGAGCGCGGGCGCGAGCAGTTCCACGATCCGATCGAGCATGACGGGTACGTGCAGGGGATCGAGCCCTGCCCTGGCGGCCGCGATCCGGGCGGCGATGCCGTCGGCGTCGTCCGAACCGCCCGGGCCCCCGTGCCGCCGGTCGTCCCCCATGCCGTGCCGTTCCTCCACGCTGTCGCCCTCTCCCCCTGAGTGTCCACGCGGGCGCACGGATGTGTGCGTCACGCGGTGTCCTTGGCGTGGCCCGACCGGGTTCCGGCCGAACCTCGTCCGGACA
>NZ_ANBC01000574.1 GCF_000341125.1 Nocardiopsis lucentensis DSM 44048
CGGGGAAGTCGCGCCAGCTCGTCCGTGCCGTGTCCGCGGGTCCGGCCGGACCCCGGCTTGCGAGGGTGTGGACTGTCGTGCTGGACCCACCGGCGACAGCGCCGGTGTCACAGCACCCCGGGCAGCACCTCCTCCGAGAGTCGCGCGAAGGCCTGCTCCTGCTCGGCCTCGTAGTCCGACCAGGCCTGAGCCGCCCAGATCTCCAACCGCGTGTTGGCGCCGATGACGACGCACTCGCGGTCCAGACCCGCGTAGTCACGCAGTTTCGGCGGGATGGTGATCCTGCCCTGCTTGTCGCAGGACTCGTCGGACGCGCTGGCGAAGAGGACCCGACCGTAGTCGCGAACCGCCTTGGCGGTGACCGGGGCGGAGCTGAGCGCCTCCGTGACGCGCCGGAACTCCTCTACCGGAAACACGTAGAGACAGTGCTCCTGACCCTTCGTGATCACCAACCCCCCCGACAGTTCGTCGCGGTACTTCGCCGGAAGGAACAGCCGCCCCTTCTGGTCGAGGCGAGGCGTGTGAGTGCCGAGAAACACGGCCTCACCTCCCTCACCCCGTCGTGGGAACCTCGTTTTCCCCACGATTCCCCACCTTACTCCACTCTCCCCCACCGTCAACAGCGTCAACCCGTGTCCCTGCGCCGATTCGTCCTCGAAAACGCAGGTCACGAGCGTGGGGTCCGGGTGGGGCGCCGGGCGGCCCGAGTCCGGCCCGCCCCCTCGCGCCCGCGCGCGGGGAGTAGGGGGACAGGGAAGAAGAGGAAAAGGGAGCCGGAACGGAGGCGGGTGGCGGGGTTTCGGAGCGTCGCACCCCCGGTTCTCACGTCAGACCTCGCCGACCAGCACGAACGGCGACCGATTCCGGCACTTTGATTTGCAATCGCTCCGAATGGGCCTAGCCTCGGAGCGACACCGACACACAGAGCCAGGACGAGCGGGAGGGGTCTCGTGTCACTCGGCACACACCACGGCGGTCACGAGGGCGGGGTCCAAGCCAACGTCGGCGAGATCGTCACCGTCGCCGACCGCGTCCGCGGCGCGATCGAGACCGTCATCGAGGGCAAGCCGGAGGTCCTGCGCGTCGCGCTGACGGTCCTGCTCGCCGAGGGCCACCTCCTCATCGAGGACGTGCCCGGCGTGGGCAAGACGATGCTCGGCAAGGCCCTGGGCCGGGCGGTCGACTGCTCGGTGCAGCGGATCCAGTTCACCCCGGACCTGCTGCCCAGCGACATCACCGGCGTGAACGTCTACCACCAGGACCGGCACGAGTTCGAGTTCAACCCCGGCCCGGTGTTCGCCAACATCGTCCTGGGCGACGAGATCAACCGCGCCTCCCCCAAGACCCAGGCCGCCCTCCTGGAGTGCATGGAGGAGCGCCAGGTCAGCACCGACGGCCAGTCCCGTACGCTGGAGCGCCCCTTCATGGTGGTGGCCACGCAGAACCCCTCGGACATGGAGGGCACCTACGCCCTCCCCGAGGCGCAGCGGGACCGGTTCATGGCCCGTGTCTCCGTCGGCTACCCCGCGCCCCAGGCCGAACTGGACATGATCGACGCGCACAGCGCCCACTCGCCCCTGGACGCCCTGGCGCCGGTCACCAACGCGGCGCACGTCCGCGACCTGGCCGACCAGGTACGGTCGGTGCACGTCGCGCCCGGGATGCGCCGCTACATCGTCGACCTGGTCAACTCCACGCGGACCAGCCCCGAGCTGCGGTTGGGCGCCTCCCCCCGCGCGACACTGCACCTGGTACGCGCCGCCCGCGCCTACGCCGCCCTGGACGGTCGGCACTACGTCGTCCCCGACGACATCCAGGCCCTGGCCGTACCGGTCCTGGCGCACCGGCTGCTGCCCAGCCCCGAGGCGGGGATGGAGCGTCTGTCCGCCGAGCAGATCGTCGCCAAGCTGGTCTCCCGTCTCCCCGTCCCCGGCCCGCAGTGACCGGACAGTCGACGCCCCCGGAACCGTCCCGGACCAGGCGGACCCTCACCGTACGCGGCGGCCTCGTGCTCTTCTTCGGCGTCCTGGCCCTCGTGGCCGGTCTCGTCACGCGCCAACGCGAGGCCGTGGGCCTGGGCGTGCTGCTGATCGCCGTTCCGTCGGTCGCCTCGCTCGTCCTGGTCGGCGCGGCGGCGCGGATCGTGAACGGCCGGACCCTCGTCCCGAACCGGGTCCCGGCCGGGCACGACGCGCGCGTGCTGGTGCGGATCGGCAACGCCTCCTCCGTCTGGCCCGTCACGTCGGTGTTCGTCCAGGACGGCCTGCCCGTGCCCCTGGGCACCCATCCCCGCTTCACCATCGGTTACCTGGGGGCACGCGCGGTCCGCGACGTGTCCTACCTCGTGCGCCCCGCCGTACGCGGCAGCTACGCCATCGGCCCGTTGACGGTGGGAATGACCGACCCGCTCGGATGCGTGCGCGTCACCCGCGTGGTCGGGTCCCCCTCACACCTGCTCGTCACACCGTCGACCGTGCCGCTGTCCCCTCTCGGGGCGGTCGACGGCTCCCAGGGTGAGGAGTCGCCGCGACGGTCGGTGACCGGCGTCGGCGAGCAGGACCCGGTTCCCCGCGAGTACCGGTACGGCGACGAGCTGCGCCGGGTGCACTGGCGGTCCACCGCCAAGCACGGTGAACTCATGGTGCGCCGTGACGAACAGCACCGGCGCGAGCACAGCGCGGTCCTGCTGGACACCCGGCTGCGGGCCCATCTCGGCGAGGGCCCGGCCGGTTCGCTGGAGACCGCCGTGTCCGCCGCCGCCTCGGTCGCGGTGCATCTGATCGACAACGGCCACGAACTGCGGCTGTACACCGAGCGCGGTCGTGTTCCCACCGCCTCCTCCTCCGGGGTCCTGGACAGTCTGGCCGTGACCGCGCCCTCCGACGTCCCGGGGCTGCTCGGCGGCGTCGACATGCTCGGCGCCCAGAGGGGCGGATCCCCCAGCCTGGTGGTGGCGGTCCTGGGAGCGATGGACCCCGAGGAGGTCGCGGCGCTGTCGGCGATCCGCGGCGGTACGCGCCTGGCCGTACTGTGCGCCCGGGCCGCCTGGTCCTCCGCCGACGCCCCGAACGGCGCCGGTGAGCTCCTGGCGTCCGCCGGGTGGCGAGTCCTGACCGTCTCCACGCCCGGTGAGCTGCCTCCCCTGTGGCGGCGGGCGGGCGCCCCCGCCCCGGCGGCCGGGCCGACCACCCCCTTGGAGGGTCCGCGTTGAGAGCCCTGCCCGCCCTGATGCCGACGGCCACACTGGTCAGCCTCGTGACGGCGGTTCCGCTGCTCGGCACGGTCGTGACCGGCTCCGGTTGGTGGTTCCCGGCCGTGGCGATGATGGTCGGCGCGGCGGCGGCCTCGGCGCTCTACCGGTTGACCGGGTGGAGCGCCACGGCCGTGCCCTTCCTCCAGATCCTCGTCATGACGTTGCTGCTCACCCCGCTGTTCGCGGCGCACACCGCCGTCCTGGGGGTGGTCCCCACCTCCGACACCTTCCTCGAACTGGTACGCGTGCTGGAGCGCGGGATCGACGCCGTCGACACCGGCACCCCTCCGGTCACCGGGACCGCGGGGGTCGCACTGATCATCGCGGTGGCCTTCGGCGTCATCGCGATGGCCGCGGACTTCCTCGCCGTGACCGCCCGCTGTCCCGGGATGGTCGGGGGTCTACTGATCGCGCTGTTGGCGGTCCCCCTGGTGGTGGACGACGGGGGGGTGGCCCCGGGAGCCGCGATCAGCGCCTCGGTCGGGTTCCTCGCCCTGTTGGCCGTGGACGTGTGGCTGCGCGGCCGGGAATGGGGGATCCTCGTGCCCGACGGGCGCGACCTCTCGACGCGGTTCCTGGTCGGCCTGCGGCGCACGGCCGTCGTCGGGGTGTCCGTCGCGGCGGCGGTGCTGCTGGCACTCACGGTCCCGCTGGCGGTTCCGTCGCTGCGCAGCGACGTCATCCACCAGGCCGCGGACGGCACCTACATCGGCAACGGGCCGAACGGCATCACCATCATGGACCCGTTGGTCTCGCTCCGCAGCAACCTGAACGCCGACTCGAACCGAACGCTGTTCACCTACACCACCGACGCCGAGGAGCCCGACTACCTGCGCACGCACGTGCTGGACGAGTTCGACGGCGTGGACTGGACGATGACGCCGGTCGAGGCGGACCGCGACTCCCGGGTCGGGGACGACCTGCCGCTGCCGACGGGGTGGTCCGGCGAGCCCGACGGTCCCACCGCGACCACGCGGATCTCCATGGACTCCGACGCGCTCGGCCCGGACTTCCTGCCGATGCCGTACTGGCCGCGCTCGGTGGAGGTGTCCGGTGAGTGGTACGCCGACCCCGAGAGTCTCGTGGTGTTCACCACCGACAGCCCGCGCACCGGCCTCAGCTACACCGTCGAGTCCGCGTCGGTCACGCTGTCGGCGGACGAGCTGGCGGAGACGGGGCGGCCGCGGTCGGTGCCGGGTTCCTTCCTCTGGCTGCCCGACGACGTGGACCCACGCGTGGCGGAGCTGACCGAGACGGTGACCGAGGGCGCGGACTCGCCCTACGAACGGGCCGTCGCCCTCCGGGAGCACTTCACCCAGGGGGACTTCCGCTACGACCTGAGTCCGCCCCAGGTCCCCGAGGGAGGCGACCCGCTGGTCCACTTCCTGTTGGAGGACCGGGTGGGGTACTGCCAGCAGTTCGCGGGCGCGATGGCGGTCATGGCGCGCCAGGCCGACATCCCCGCCCGCGTGGCGACCGGTTTCACTCCGGGCCAGCGGATGGGCGACGGCCGCTGGTCGGTGTCCACGGGTGACGCGCACGCCTGGCCGGAGCTGTACTTCGAGGGCGTGGGCTGGGTGCGGTTCGAGCCGACCCCCACCGACGGCCAGGAGACGGCCACCGTGCCCGACTACACCGAAGGCGAGGGTGTCGGCGAGCCGGAGGACGAGGAGACGGAGCGTCCGGAGACCGAGCCCTCCGCCGACGACGAGCGTGAGAACGACGAGCCGACCGACGGGCCCGAGGGGAGCGCGGCCCCCGAGGACGAGGAGACGGACGAGACGGCGGCGGGCGCCGACACGGAGTCGGACTCGGGCGGCTGGGCCGCCCTCGTGTGGCTGCCGGTCGTGGGCGCGCTGCTGCTGGTCGCCCTTCCCGCCCTCGCCCGGATCGCGGTGCGCGGATCACGCACGGCCGCCCTCACGGGGGGCTCCGCCGCCGTCGCGGCACACGCCGCGTGGCGGGAGCTGCGGGACACCTGTCTGGACCTGGGTGTGGCGTGGGATCTGACGGAGAGCCCGCGGGCGACGGCCGCACGCCTCGCGGCGCGGGAAGCGGTACCGGAGGAGGCCCGTGCGGCGCTGTGGCGCCTGGCGCTGGGTGAGGAGTCCGCCCGGTACGCGCCCGAGCCCGCCGCCGCTCCGGGCGCGCGGGAGGACCTGCGCGCGGCCCGTGCCGGACTGGTCGCGGCCGGCGGCCGAGGAGCCAGGTTCAGGGCGGTGCTGCTGCCGCGTTCGCTGGCGCCGTGGCACCGTCCGCGACCGGACGTGCGACCCGCGCCGACGGCCGCCTGAGAGAGCCGCCGGGAAACCCCCGGGCCGGTCCCTTGTCCCGGGACGGGCCCGGGGGTCTTCCGTGTCCGCCGTCGGGGCGGGAGGGGTTGACCGGTGCCCCCGGTCAGCGGACGCGCCCCCGAACACGAGAAGCGGCGGGGTCCTCATCCTGACCCCGCCGCTTCCGTGCTCTTCGTGCCGTCCCCGGCCGCGCCGACGCATCACTCCAAGGGGTGGGAGCCGGAGCGCCGTCCGGGCCCACCGCGAGGGAGGGGTTACTCCTCGCCCTCCTGGCGGCGACGCCACCGCTCCTCGAACCGGTGCATCATGCCCGGACGTGTGCCCTTGCGCTTCTGCTTCGTGTCCGCGGCGGGCACCGCGGCCTCGGCTCCCCCTCCGGCCGCCTTACGCCACGCGTTGGCGCCCCATAGGAAGCACGCCAGCATGACGATGAAGCCAAGGACGCTGATGAGTACCTGCATGACCGGGTTACCGATCAGGAGGCCCGCCAGCAGCAGTACGACACCGATGACGAAACCGAGTACGGCCTTGATGATCCAGCGCTTGTAATGGACCGCGGGGTTCGTTTGCCGAACGGTGTTCGCGAACTTCGGGTCCTCGGCATACAGCGCCCGCTCGATCTGGTCGAGCATGCGCTGCTCGTGTTCAGAGAGCGGCACGGCGCCTCCCTACGACAGTCCCCGGTTGGGGTGACGGGTACTGATGAACAGTCTCTCGGTCAGTGGTATGCCCAGAATACGGCGCGCTAGCGCCTGCTGGAAAGAAAAGCTGCGTGACCACCTGACCCACTTGGGTCACGGTACCCACACCCTGTATCGGAAACACCGGCTTCCATGCCTCTCTGCCTACCCTGACTCCGGTCCTACCGTAAGAACGCTCGGAGGGGTCCGGAAGTTGCGGAATCATACGTCGTTTTCGTCACGCTTGGCCAGTACCGCCGACTGTATCGCGCCAGGACCGAACCGGGCGGTCACCCGGTCCATCACGCGTTCGACGTCACGCCAACCGCTCTCCTTCTCACCCAGGGCCAGCTGACGCGGAGCCTGAGCGGCGGGGACCACCCCCTCCACCCGAACGCCGACCAGCCGCAACTTCATCCGTTCCAGTCCCGCCGCGGCGTACAGTTCGCGTGCCACCGCGCTGATCTCCCGGCCCACGTCCGTGGCCTCGGGAAGGGTCCGCGACCGGGTGATGGTGGAAAAGTCCGCCCGCCGCAGTTTCACGCTCACCGTGCGCCCCACCTGCCCCGAGGTGCGCAGGCGCCGCGCCACTTTCTCGGACAGCCGCAACAGCTCGCGGTTGATCACCTCCGGGTCACCCACGTCCGCGTCGAAGGTCTCCTCGGCCCCGACGCTCTTGTCATGGGTCTCCGGCACCACCGGAGTCCCGTCCACACCGCGTGCCAGCTCCGACAGGCGGGTGCCCGCCTTGGCTCCCAGCTCCATCCGCAACAGGTGGGGGTCGGTTCGGGCCAGGGCGCCGACCGTGCGCAGCCCCAGCCTCGTCAGGGTCTGCTCGGTCCGGTCTCCCACACCGGGCAGCGCCCCCACCGGGAGCGGGTCCAGGAAGGAGCGCGTGTGGTCGGTGGGGACCAAGAGCAGACCGTCGGGTTTGCAGTGCGTGGAGCCGAGTTTGGCGACGAACCTGGTGGCGGCCACACCCACCGAGCAGGTCAGCCGCTGCTCGGCTCGGACGCGTTCCCGGATCATCGCCGCGATGCGCACGGGTCCGCCGAGCCGCCTGCGCGCCCCGGACACGTCCAGGAAGGCCTCGTCGAGGGAGAGCGGCTGGACGAGGGGGGTCACCGACCGCAGGATGTCCATGACGGCCTCGGAGGCGGCACGGTAGGCGGCTCCGTCCGGAGGGAACACGACCGCTTCCGGACACAGGCGCGTCGCCCGCACCATGGGCATCGCCGAGTGGACGCCCTTGGCCCGGGCGAGGTAGTCGGCCGAGGAGACCACCCCGCGCGGTCCGGTCCCGCCGACGATGACCGGGCGCCCCCTGGCCTCGGGGTCGCGCCGTTGCTCGACGCTGGCGAAGAACGCGTCCATGTCCAGGTGCAGGATGTCGCATCCCGCGTCGGGGCCCGACCCGTCCGCGGGGAAGTCCGATCCCAGCGCGACGATCCCGTCGGGGGTGGCCATTCCGCGCAGCGCGGCACCGCGCTCCAGTTGGCGTCGGCTCATGGGCCCAGGTTACGCCCGCTCCGGGGACGGCCGCCCCACCGCGCGGGCCGACCGTCGCGGCCGCGCGGGGCGGGCGGCCTCAGGGGCGATGCGCGACGGCGTGCAACTGCGTGGCGATACCGACCAGCTCCGGGTGGTCGGCGGCGGCCTTCTCCAACTCCACCAGGCGCTGCCCGGCGTGGAGGTCGCCCTCCCAGGCGTGCCCGGGCAGGACGTCGGCGAACACGCGCACGCCGCGGATCCGCTCACCGGTGAGACCGGCCTCACCGATCAGGGCCAGGAGCTGCTGGCGGGTGAAGCGGCGCGGCATCGGGTCGCCCTCGCCCCACCGTCCCTCGGGGTCGGCGAGCAGGTGAGCGGCATCGGCGATGTGCCCGGCCAGCGCCCGGTGCAGTGCCCCGGCGACGGCGTTGGTGACCAGCAGACTCACCGCCCCGCCGGGGCGGATGACTCCGACGACGTCGTGCAGTGCCCCGGCGGGGTCCTCCACGTACTCCAGCACGTTGTGCACCAGGACGAGGTCGGCGCTGCCCTGGGCGAACAGCGAGGCCAGGTCACGGGTCTCGCCCTGGACGCCGCGCACCGTGACACCGCGCTCCGCGGCGCGGCGCTCCAGGGCGGCCAGGGAGTCGGGGTTGGGCTCCACGACGGTCACGCGGTGGCCGAGTTCGGCGAGCGGGACGGCGGCACCGCCCGTGCCGCCACCCGCGTCGACGATCTCCAGGGGCCCCGACCCGAGACGGGCCAGCAGTTCCGCGAGGGCGTCCCACACCACGGCGGTGCGCGCCGCGTTGGCCGCCCGTCCCGGCCCGGTCGCGCCGCCCGCGCCGAAGCCGCTGGTGGTCGCGGTCGCGCTGGTCCTGTCAGTCACCTGCGTCCCCTCAATCCGGTGTCCCCGCCCGTGGCCGCCCTCGCGTGGCCGCCGTCAGAGGGCGAGCTGTGCCTTGTTCTCCATCAAGCGTGACAGAAGTCCGCTGACGAAGTTCGGCGACTCGTCGGTGGACAGCTCCTTGGCCACACCAACCGCCTCGGCGATCGCCACACCGTCGGGGATGTCCTCGGCCCACAGCAGCTCGTAGGCGCCCATCCGCAGGATGTTGCGGTCGACGACGGGCATGCGCTCCAGGGTCCAGCCGATGGCGTAGGTGTCCAGCAGCTCGTCGATACGCGTGCGCCGCTCGTCGACCGCCCGGGCCAGGTTCTCGGTGAACTCGTTGATCGGCGGCTCGGGCTGGGCCCGGCGACGACTGATGACGTCGTCGACCGAGATACCGCGGACCTCGGATTCGTAGAGGACCTCGACCGCGCGCCGCCGCGCCTTGCGCCGTGCTCCGCTCATCAGTTGACTCGCCCGAGGTAGTCACCCGTGCGGGTGTCGACCTTGACGCGCTCGCCGGTGGTGATGAACAGGGGCACCTGGATGGTGGCACCGGTCTGGACGGTGGCGGGCTTGGTGCCGCCGGTGGAGCGGTCGCCCTGGACACCGGGGTCGGTCTGGGTGATCTCCATCTCGACCGCGGCGGGAAGCTCGATGTAGAGCGGGTCGCCCTCGTGGGTGGCCACCGTGACCTTGGTGTTCTCCAGGAGGAAGTTGGCGTTGTCGCCGACGACCGCGGAGCCGACCTCGAGCTGGTCGAAGGTGGTGGAGTCCATGAAGACGAAGTTCGCGCCGTCGTTGTACAGGTACTCCATGTCGCGGCGGTCGACATCGGCGAACTCGACCTTGGCCCCGGCGTTGAAGGTCCTGTCGACGATCTTGCCCGTGAGGACGTTCTTCAGCTTCGTGCGGACGAACGCGCCGCCCTTGCCCGGCTTGACGTGCTGGAACTCCAGGACGTTCCACAGGACGCCGTCGAGTCGCAGGGTCTTGCCGTTCTTGATGTCGTTCGTCGTGGCCACTTCGGTCGTCTCTCCAAGGGGTCTGACACGTCGGGACCGGGCGCGGTGCTCCGGCCGGTGATCGGTGGGGTGGGGACCGGAAGTCCTCAGGTACTGACCAGCGGCGTCGGGCCGCCGGGGCGCACCCCTCCTATGGGCAGTCTAGTGGCTTCGCGGGACTCAGGCGCCGCCGGTAACCGCGCGGTAGGCCGCGTCCAGCAGTTCGGGGGCGGGGGCGCTGAGGATGGTGGGGCTCGCCAGAGCGTCCAGCACGACGAAGCGCAGGGTGGCCCCGCGGGCCTTCTTGTCGACGCTCATCGCGGCCCGCAGCTCGGGCCAGGCCTCGGCGGCGTAGGAGACGGGCAGGCCGACCGAGGTCAGCAACGAGCGGTGGCGTTCGACCAGACCGGAGTCGATACGGCCGTCGAGGCGGGCCAGTTCGGCGGCGAAGACCATGCCGATGGACACCGCGTAGCCGTGCCGGAAGGTGTAGTTCTCGGCGCGTTCGATGGCGTGGCCGAGCGTGTGGCCGTAGTTGAGGATCTCCCTGCGACCGCTCTCCCTGAGGTCGCCGGAGACGACGTCGGCCTTGACCCGGATGGCGCGTTCGATGAGTTCGCGGGTGTGCTTGCCCTCGGGGAGGGTGGCGCCCTCGGGGTCGTCCTCGATGAGGTCGCAGATGACGGGGTCGTCGATGAACCCCGCCTTGACGACCTCGGCGAGGCCGCCCACGTAGTCCGCCCGAGGCAGACTCGGCAGAGTCGCCAGGTCGCACAGGACCCCGGCGGGCGGGTGGAAGGCTCCGACGAGGTTCTTGCCCTCGGGGGTGTTGATCCCGGTCTTGCCTCCGACGGCGGCGTCGACCATGCCGAGCAGGGTGGTGGGGACCAGGATCGAGCGGACGCCGCGGAGCCAGGAGGCGGCGACGAAGCCGGACAGGTCGGTGGTGGCGCCGCCACCGACGCCGACGATCGCGTCGGTGCGCGTGAAGTTGTGCTGGCCGAGCCGGGACCACAGGTCGGTGGCCACGGCGGCGGTCTTGGCGGCCTCACCGTCCGGTACCGGCATGGGCCGGACCGTGTACCCGGCGGCCTCCAGCGCGCCGATGACGGGACGGGCGATCTCGCCGAGGCTCCGGGGGTGGATGACGGCGACCTGGGCCGCTGAACCGACCAACGAGGGCAGTTCGGCGAGGACGCCGCTGCCGACCACCACGTCGTAGCGGGCGGAGGGTTCGCCGACGCCGATGCGGGTCACGGTCACTGCTGGGCCTTTCCAGTCGTCCGCCCGGACCCGAGGGTGGGCAGGATGGCGTCGACGATCTCTTCGGGGTGCTGGTCCGTGGTGGGCACGGTGACCGTGGCCAGGCCCTCGTAGATGGGCAGGCGCTCGTCGAGGAGCTTGCGGAGCCGGGTGCGCGGGTTGCCCGCGAGCAGGGGCCGGGCGACGTCCATGCCCACGCGCTTGGCCGCCTCGGCGAACTCGACCTGGAGGTAGACCACGTGGTGGTCGGCGAGGTCGGCTCGGGTGTCCTCGTCCAGGACGGCGCCGCCGCCGACGGCGATCACGCCCTCCCATGAGCGCAACCCCTCGGCGACGACCTCGCGTTCCAGCGCGCGGAAGTGCGGCTCGCCGTCCTCGACGAAGATGTCACCGATCGGCTTGCCCGCGCGCTTCTCGATCTCGGTGTCGGTGCACAGGAGTTCGGCGCCCAGGCGTTCGGCCAGGGCACGCCCCACGGTCGACTTGCCCGACCCTGGGGATCCGATGAGCACCGCGATCGCTCTGGCCACACTCGCCCGCCTGTCCATCCCCGCGCACGCGGGGAACCGCATGTCGTCCTCGTCCAACATCTGTCTAGCAGACCCGCCCGTCCCGCGACCACGCGCACGCGGTGGGCCCGGCACCCGGCCGGGACCACCGCCTCCGGCTCAGGGCGTGTTCGGCGCACACGCCCTACCGGATGGTGAGCGAGTCCAGGTAGCCGCGCAGGTTGCGGGTGGTCTCGGCGACCGAGTCCCCGCCGAACTTCTCCACGGCGGCCTCGGCCAGGACCAGCGCGACCATGGACTCGGCGACCACGCCCGCGGCCGGGACCGCGGTGACGTCGCTGCGCTGGTGGTGGGCCCGGGCGGGTTCACCCGTCTCCGTGTCGATGGTGTCGAGCGCCCTGGGCACGGTGGCGATCGGCTTCATCGCGGCGCGCACGCGCAGCGGGTCGCCGGTGCTCATGCCGCCCTCGACACCGCCCGCGCGGTTGGTCCGGCGACGTACGCCGTCGGGGCCGGGCTCGATCTCGTCGTGGGCGACGGAGCCGCGGCGCGCGGCGGTGCGGAAGCCGTCGCCGACCTCCACCCCCTTGATGGCCTGGATGCCCATGAGGGCTCCGGCCAGCCGGGCGTCCAGGCGGCGGTCCCAGTGGACGTGGCTGCCCAGGCCGGGAGGCAGGCCGTAGGCGAGCACCTCGACCACGCCCCCGAGGGTGTCGCCGCTCTTCTTGGTGTCGTCGATCTCCTCGACCATGCGGGCGCTGGTCTCGGCGTCGAAGCAGCGCACCGGGTCGGCGTCGACGGCGGCCAGGTCCTCGGGGCGGGGCTCGGCGGAGCCCTCGGGAACCGCGACAGGCCCCATGGACACGACGTGGCTGAGGATCTCGATTCCCAGCGCCTGGCGGCAGAACTGCCGGGCGACCTCGCCGACGGCGACCCGGGCCGCGGTCTCACGGGCGCTGGCGCGCTCCAGGATCGGCCGGGACTCCTCGTGGCCGTACTTTTGCATGCCGACCAGGTCGGCGTGCCCGGGGCGGGGCCGGGTGAGCGGCGCGCCCCGCGCGATGTCCGCCAGCTCCTCGGCGGACACGGGGTCGGGCGACATCACCTTCTCCCACTTGGGCCACTCGGTGTTACCCACCTCGATCGCGACCGGTCCCCCCTGGGTCCGGCCGTGGCGAATGCCTCCGATGACGGAGACCTGGTCCTGTTCGAACTTCATCCGGGCACCACGGCCGTACCCGGCGCGTCGGCGGAGCAGTGCGGCGGCGATGTCGTCAGAGGTGACGGACACACCGGCCGGAAGGCCCTCCAGAATCGCGACGAGTGCCGGCCCGTGGGACTCCCCCGCGGTCAGCCAACGCAACATGTGCACGATCTTCCCATGGATCGCCGCTGGACGCGGCATCGGATATCACCATCCGGACACCAGGGGCTGACCTGCCAGAACAGTGGCGAGGGTCGTGGCCAACAGGAAGGGCCCCAGCGGGAAGGGTTCGCTCCGGGCGAGGCGGCGCAGGGCGAGGAGGACCGCCACCACCAGGCAGAAGGCGGCGAAGGCCCAGAAGATCGCCACCAGGGCGCCCATGGGCCCGGCCGCCCAGCCGCAGTAGAGCCCGGTCAGTCCAGACAGTTTCACGTCGCCGAAGCCCATACCCCGGGGGTTGACGCGCCACAGGAGCCAGAAGAGCACGGCGACGAGCACCATGCCGGTGAGGGCCCCCACCGCCGCGCCGAGGTCGGGTCCGCCGGGCGCGGTGAGGGCGGCGCCGGCCAGAAGCAGTCCCGCCACCGGGTAGGCGGGGGCGACGAGGTCGTTGGGCAGCCGCATCACGCGCAGGTCGACGACGGCCAGCGGCACCCCGATCGTCACCAGCCAGAGCACGGCCAGGTGACCGAGGGGGAACCAGGAGACGTGGTGGACCGCCAGGGCGCCGACGAGCGCGTACAGGACCGCGGTGGCGGCGACGGCCGCGGGATGCGGACCCACGACCTGTTCGCAGTGGGGGCATCTGCCCCGGCGCCGGAAACCGCGGTCCGCGACGGTGGGGAGTCCGCGGGCGAAGCGGAGTTCGGCGCGGCAGTGCGGGCAGCGCGGGGGCGGCGGCCCCTCGTCCTCGTCGAGGGCGGGGTCCGGGTCCGCGCCGGGCGCGGAGGGAGCCGCCTCCACGGCGTGGACGGCGGCGCGTCCGCGCGAGCGGGTGTCCGGGCGGGCCGCGGCGAACAGGTACACGAGTCGTCCGGTGACGAGGCCGACCAGCGCCCCGGACAGCCCGAGCAGGACCGCGACGGCGGTGGCGACCGGCCAGAGCTGGGCCGGGAGCGCGAGCAGCGAGGGGGTGGCCATGGTAGGAAACCTACCCGCGGCGAGGGTGCGGCGACAGTACCCGACCTCGACCTGTGGACAAACCCTGGACGACCCGCACGCGGGTCAGTCCGCGTCCCGGCGTGCGCGCACGACCGCGCTGAGTTCGACGCCCCCGGGCAGGACGTGGCCGAGCTCGGCCCGCAGGCGCTCGGCGACCCGGCGCAGGACCTCGTCGTCCCGTTCGTCGAGTTCGAGGCGGATGCCGATCTCAGCGCGCTCGGACCGGTGGACGCGTACTCGCTCGATGCCGAACTCGGCGTGTGTGACGCGGTAGATGAGCGCGAGGACCTGCGGGTCGTCCTTGGGTTCGGGGACGTGCCCGTGTTCGGCGAGCAGTCCGAGGAACCGGCCCTGGACGGTGTAGGGCTGGGGTCCGGACACGTCGACGACCAGGGCGTCGGCGCCCTCCTCGACCGCGGCCTTGCACGCGTCCTGGGTGGTGAAGGGGACGGGACGGGCGTCGGGGCGCCAGCGCCGCACCGCGTCGACGGAAGTGAAGGCGAGCACGCCGCGACGCCCGTCCTTGCCGGTCATGATGGGGACGGCGACCTCGCTCGACTTGTCCTTGGTGAGCCCGGCGGCGCCCGTTTCCGTCTCCGTGGCCACGGCCACGACGGGGATGAGCACACGGGAGTCGGCGAGCGCGGACAGGACCTGGCGGTCCCCGACCCGGCCCGCCGCGTGGTCGCGCAGGCGCGTCTCGACCTCGGGGTCGGCGCTGCCGTCGTCGTCGCGGAAGTTCTGGGCGCCGATGATGGATGGTCTGCTCACGGACCCCGACTCTACCGGGCGTCGACGAATCGGTGGCCGGCCGTCAGGCGGGGTTCCGGCCGGTTCCCGCGGAGGTGTCACCTTCGAGGGCGGTGACCACCGAGCCGAGTTGGACGAGCTGCACGGCGTTGAGTCGGTCGAACAGCAGTTCACGCACCTTCGTGGCGTGGCCGGGGGCGGCGCGTTCCAGGAGTTCGGCGCCATCGTCGGTGAGGACGGCCCACAGGCCGCGGCGGTCGTCGTCGCAGTGTTCGCGACGCACGTAGCCGTCGCGCTCCAGCCGCGCGACCTGGTGCGAGAGGCGGCTCTTGGACACGATGACGCTGTCGGCCAGAGCGCGCATGCGCAGCCGTCGGTCCTCGGCCTCGGAGAGGTGGACGAGGATGCCGTACTCCACGAGCGAGATGCCGCACCGGGAGCGCAGGTCCCGTTCCAGGCCGTCGTAGAGCGCCGCGTTGACTCTCAGGATGCTCCGCCAGACGCTTTGTTCGTCGGCGCTGAGCCACGTGGCCTTCTCCATACCGCCCATTCTATCGGCGAATCCGTCGTGTGAGCGGGGACACACACGCAATTCCCCTTCCCAGGAAGATACTTCTGGGGTACTTTGTTACTAGCAAGCACAAGGGCCCGCGCCCGGGTCCAGGCAGCACAGGGAGACAGACCATGGCAGCACAGGAACTCAAGGCCGGCACCTGGAGCATCGATCCCACCCACTCGGTGGTCGGCTTCTCGGTCCGCCACATGATGGTGAGCAAGGTGCGCGGACGCTTCGAGAAGTTCGACGCCACGCTGACCGTCCCCGAGGACCCGGCGAAGGCCTCGGTGGTCGCGACCATCGACGCCGGCTCGATCAACACCGACAACGCCGACCGCGACAACCACGTCCGGTCCGCCGACTTCTTCCACGTCGACACGCACCCGGAGTTCTCCTTCCGCTCCACCGGCCTGGAGGCCAAGGGTGAGGAGTTCGTCCTCAAGGGCGACCTGACCATCAAGGGCATCACCAACCCGGTCGAGCTCGCGCTGGAGTTCAACGGCTCCACCCTCGACCCCTACGGCCTGGAGCGCGCCGGGTTCGCCGCCACCACGACGATCAGCCGCAAGCGGTTCGGCGTGGACATCGAGCTGCCGATGGACGGCGGCGGCGTGGTCATCGGCGACAAGATCGCGATCGAGATCGACGCCGAGTTCACCCGCCAGGCCTGAGACCGGTCGGGCGAACGGCGCGCGACGGACGCGAGGGCGGACACCGGACCGGCCCCGCGCGCCGGAGAGGGGCGAGCACGCGCCACAGGTGACGACACACCGTCATGAAACTGTGGATGTCGGATATCGTCGTTGGGGGAGGGCCACGAGGCCCTCCCCCACTCGTGTCCCCGACCCACCCACGGGAGCGCTCGTGCCCTCCAAGCCCTTCTCCGACGAGGTCGTCTCCGCCGTCACCGCGCACATGAACGGCGACCACCCGGAGGACACCCTGCTCATCTGCCGTGCCCTGGGCGGCTGTCCCGAGGCCACGGCGGCCCGGATGACCGGTCTGGACGGCGACGGCGGCGACTACGCGGTCGTGGTGGAGGGTGCCGAGCGCACCGTACGCGTCCCCTGGTCCCACCCGCTCACCGAGCGCGCGCAGATCCGGACCGAGGTCGTACGCATGTACCAGGAGGCCTGCGAGCGGCTCGGCGTCACCCCTCGCGGCCACTGATCGCCACGCGCACGGGGTGAGCCGGAGACGACACCCCTGATCCGGAACTCCCGCCCTCCGTCGGGAGTCCAAGGAGAGACAGGAGTGAGCGGTGACCCGAACGCGCGACCCCACACGAGGGGTCGGGCGTGCGACCTAGTGTGGAAGGGTCCGCCGGTCCCCCGGAACCCGTACCCGACCAGCTAGCCGAAGGGTGGCCCCGACCTCGATGGTCACGCCCGAACCCGGTGACGAGAACGCGCCGACACGAAGGATCGAGCCCGCCGCGCCAACCACGCGGACCGGTCCCACCGCTGGTGCCACGCGGTGGGTCACACGCGTACTGCGGCCCGGCTCAGCGCACGCGGACGACGACGCTCCCACGCGCGTGGTCGACCCCGGGGCGGGTTCCGTCCCGCCCAACGGCACGCGTGTGGACTCCCCCGCGCCGCCGACCGCCCGGCCGCGCGGCGGCGCCACCGGCGGGCCGGCGCGACGACCGGCCCTCCGGCCACGGCGCGTGGTGGCGGACACTCCTCGGCCCCGTGCTGGGCTGGCTGACCCGTCTGGTCTCCCGCGTGGTCGTCGGGCCGGCGAACGACCTGGACTACGCGGTACCCGCCGACCTGCGCCGCCGCTACCAGATCCGCGGCCACCTGGGTTCGGGCGGGGAGGCCGTCGTCTACCTCGCCGAACCCACCGACGAACCCGGCCGCGAACTGGCCCTCAAGGTGTACCGCCCCGGTCACGACATCAACCGCGAACTCCTGGACCGGCTGCGCGCCCGAGGCACCTCCTCACCGCACACACCCGCCATCCAGGGCTACGGGTCCTCCTCCAGCTCCTGGGGTGAGGACCTGGCCTGGGAGGCCCAGGAGTACTTCGCGCGAGGATCACTGCGCACGCTCATGGACGAGGCGCCGCTCGACGACGGGCGCGCCCGCGCGGTGGTGTCCGCCGTCGCCGAGTGCCTGCACCACTGGCAGCACGACCTCCAGCACAACCACACCGACGTCAAGCCCGAGAACCTGCTGCTGCGCTCCCTCGACCCGCCGGTCGTGGCCCTCACCGACTTCGGTGGCGCGGTCCGCGCCACGATGAGCCGTGTCTACGGCGGACTGGCCGTCACCGAGGACTACGCCGCGCCCGAGGTGATCGAGGGTCGCCGGGAGGCCCCGGCCGCCTGGTGGTCCCTCGGCGTCATGGTCCACGAGCTGGTCACCGGACGCCGTCCCGAACGCGGCGGCAACTGGCTCACCGCCCGCAACACCGAGGTGGACGTCTCGGCGATCACCGACGAACGCTGGCGCCTGCTCGCACGCGGACTGCTCACGCCCTCCCCCGCCGCCCGATGGGGCCACGACGAGGTGACCCAGTGGCTGGCCGGTGAGCGGCCCCAGATCCGGACCGCACGCCGCACCCGTCCGATCGTGTTCGCCGGCGCCAGCCACGAGGACCCGCCGAGCCTGGCCTTCGATCTGCTCGACCGCTCCGACACCGGCGCGATGTGGCTGCGCACGCACTGGCCGGAGCTGCGCAGCTGGCTGGACCGCGAGGTCAACGACTACACCTTCGACCGCTCGTACCTGACCGGTCTGGACTCCGATCCCCGGTTGGCGCACGTGGCGATCAGCGCGCTGGCGGCCCGCTACGTCCCGGGCATGCCACCCAGGTTCCGCGGCCACGAGATCAGCGCGGACGGACTCATGGCGCTGGCCACCGGTGAGGCGAGCCGCCACGCGGTGGTGCGTGAGGCGGTCGCCTCGGGAGTCGTGGGGCTGGCCGCGCAGCACTGGTGCCCGCACCCGTCCTGCCGTTCGGGCGGCTCCGGGCGGTGCGCCCTGCTGGAGCGCGTCCAGCACGAGGTACCGCTGGTCATGCGCAAGGTGGTCGAGACCGTCGAGCGAGTGGTCGTGTCGGGCGCCGACGCGCCCCGGCGGCCCGAACCGCACGAGATGGACACGGCGTGGGCCCGGGCGGTCGAGTTGGTGCTGGACCCGGAGACCGCATCGAACCACCGCTCCGTGCTGCGCCGCCAGTCCTGGCACCCGACCGAGCGCAGCGCCGCGCCGCACGCCCCCTGGTGGGTCGAACAGCGGCGCCTGGCCCTGCGTGACGGCAAGGGCGGCGAGGCGGTCACGACACGTGCCGCCCTGGTCGCCGCCGCGACGCTGCTGCCCGAAGCCGACCGGGTCGGCGGCCTGATCGCCGACCGCGAGCGTGCCGACGGCCGCGCACGGCGGCAGGACCGGTGGGCGTCACTGGCCGGGTCCGCGCGGGAGCGGTGGGACGGGGCCAAGGAGCGTTGGGAGGGCGCCCGCCGGCGCCGCGCCGAGGCCGCCACCGCACCGGTACGACCGGACGGCCCCCCGAGGGTCGACGAGTTCGGCCGCCCGGTACCGCAGGGCCCCGAGGAGACGTCCAGGTCGCGGCGTGCCCAGGAGCGGGCCAGGCGCCGTGTCGACCGGACGATGAACCAGATCCAGCGGGCGATGCGGGCGGGCCGGTGCCGTCGGTTCGCCTACCCCGCCGCCCTGCTCGGCCTGATCGACGGGCTGGGCCGGGCACTGCGCCCCGACGGCGGCTACTACCCGGAGAGCGCGTTCGTCACCCCGCTCTACAGCGGCCTGGTGGACTCCGCTCGCGACGGCGTCCTGGCGGGGCTGTCCCGGGCCGCGGGCATGGTGACCGGTCTCCTGCCGGAACCGGTGGAGACCGCGTGGTGGTTGCCGGTGGTGCTGGCCGTGGTCCTGGTGCTGCTGGGACGGTCGGCGGCCAACCAGCGCAGCTCCTCCCGTGCCCGGCGCCGACTCGCCGCCTTCCGGTTGGCCGTGGCGGGATCGCTGTCCATGCTCCTGATCCTGCTGTCGACGGGGCTGCTGGCGCTGGGCTCGGGGGTGCTCATCCCGCTGGACGGGCTGCTGGGCTAGCAGTGCCTGTTCGGGCCTGCCGCTTCGCTTCGGCCCACCCGTCGCCCTCACGGGCCCACGCGCGCGTCAGTGGCCGTCGATCATGCCGCTGACCCGTACGAGGTCCTCGGTGGTGTCGATGTCCTCGGGGCTGGCGACGTCGTCGCACTCCACGGTGGTCACCAGGTGCGAGTAGGTGCGCAGGAAGGGGCGTGCTCCCACGTCGCGCACGGCTATGGCGTGCACCGTGGACCAGTGTTCCCGGCCCAGGAGGACGGGGTTGCGCGGATTTCCCGCGTAGGTGGCCACGGCGGCGCGGGCGCCCTGGGCGTGGACCCTCAGGAGTCGGCGCACCGCCTCCGGGGTGACCAGGGGCTGGTCGGCCAGGGCGACGAGAACGGCGTCCACCGTGTCGGGCAGGGCGTCGATCCCGGCCCGCACCGAGGAGCCCATCCCCGTGGCCCAGTCGGGGTTGAGCACCGTGAGGGCGCCGCGTACGGAGGTGTCCGCCGCGCCCAGCACCACCAGGACGGGGGCGCAGCCACCCGCGGCCAGAGTGCGCACGCCCCGGTCGACCAGGCGTTCACCGCCCACCTCGACCAGGGCCTTGGGGCGTCCGAGGCGGCTCCCCGAACCCGCCGCCAGCAGCAGCCCCGCCACAGCTCCCGCCCGTTCGCTCCCCGCGTTCCCCGTGTCCCCAGTCACCATGTCGTGATGATGCCACGCACCCGGCGGGTGCGTGGCGCACGCGCGCTGGTCCGCTGGAGAAGCTTCCCGGCTCCGCGCGCCGACACCGCTGTGACCAGGCACTTCACAGGACGTCGGGTTTCGGTTCACTTGTGGGTGTGACCGAATCCGGCCGGAACGAGCGGGCGCGTGTCGCGGTGGATACGACCGCTCGTCTCGCGCAGGGCACGACCGCTCCCGCCCCAACGCGTCTGGACGAGCTCGGCCGCGATGGACACGGCGGTCTCCTCCGGGGTCCTGGCACCCAGGTCCAGACCGATCGGCGAGTGCAGGCGCACCAGGTCCTCCTCGCCCACCCCGGCCTCGCGCAGGCGTTCCAGCCGGTCCTCGTGGGTGCGCCGCGACCCCATCGCGCCGATGTAGCCCGCCCGGGTGGCCAGGGCCGCCTTGATGACGGGGACGTCGAACTTGGGGTCGTGGGTGAGTACGCACACGACCGTGCGCTCGTCGATCTGGTCGGCGATCTCGTCCACGAACACGTGCGGCCACTTGACGACCACCTCGTCCGCGGTGGGAAAGCGCTTGGGCGTGGCGAACACCGGACGCGCGTCGCAGACCGTCACCCGGTAACCGAGGTAGGAGCCCAGGTCGGCGACGGCGGCGGCGAAGTCGATCGCGCCGAAGACCAGCATGCGCGGGGCGGGCGCGAAGGACTGGACGAAGACCTCCAGCGCGTCGCCGCGCCGCTGGCCGTCCACCCCGTAGCGCAGGAGGCCCGTGCTGCCCTGGGCCAGCATCCCGCGCACGTCGTCGTCGAGGGCGTCGGTGAGGCGGCCGGCGGCCGGCCCCAGGTCACCCTCGGCGTGGTCCGGCCACACGACGCGGCGGCGCCCCAGCCGACCGGAGTCGGAGGGGTCGGACACCACGGTGGCGACGGCGACCGGCTGGTGCTCGTCGATGGCCGCAAGGACCGATCCCAGCTCGGGGAAGGTCGCTCGGCTGACCGGCTCGACGAACACGTGCAGCGTGCCGCCGCAGGTGAGGCCGACGCTGAAGGCCTCTTCATCGCTCACACCGTAGGTGCGGCGGACCGGTCGGCCCGTGCGGATGGCCTCCAGGGCCTCCTCGTAGACCGCGCCCTCCACGCAACCGCCGGAGATGGAGCCGACGACCTCGCCGGAGTCGCCCACGGCCATGGCGGCTCCGGGATCGCGGGGCGCGCTCTTGTCGGTGTCGATCACCGTGGCCAATGCGAACGTCTCGCCGGTGGCGTGGAGATCGGCCACGGCCGCTCGGATGTCGCGCACTCGGATACCCCTTCCGCGTTCCCCCACACGACCTTCGATACCAACGTATGTGCCCCACCCAACACAAAGGGAGTCCCCGTTCCGCCAAGAAACGGGGACCCCCCTGGTAGATGTCTACGAGCCGCCGGGTTCCGGTGCCTCACCGCGCTCGTGCAGCATGGCGCGGAACTCCTCCAGGTCGCGGCGCGCCCGCTCCCCGTCGGCGCTCTGAATGCCCATCACGGCGAGGGTGGTGCCGTCGGACAGGTCCACTGACGGCCAGGGCTCGCCGACCGGCATACGGATGTCGACGATCTCCGGCCAGGCCAGCACGTGGGTGCGGATGCCGTTGACCACGGTCACGTTGTGCTCGGCGGCCACGAGCCTGGGCCGGGCGAGCAGGTGCAGGCCGGCGGCGATCACCAGGCCCAGCATGACCAGCAGCACCCGGTCCTGCAACCGCCAGTCCTCGGGCAGGATCACCGTCAGCACCACCATGGTGGCCACGACCAGCAACCCCATCCCGTAGGCGACGATCCGTACCGCCCTCGGCCGCCAGGTCCGCGGAAGTGCGGGCCCGCGCTCCGTCTCGTCCACCGGTCGTTCCCTCGTTCGCACCTACTGCTCCAGGCTCGGCCCCGCTTCCGGGGCTCACTACGCGTCGTCCCCGGGGTCGACGCGTTCCGGTCGGGCCGACCGGAAGGCGGGGGTCAACGTCGCAGACCGCGCAGGGCCGCCGCCGTGTCCAGGGCGGCCCAGGTCGCCTCCGCGCCCTTGTCCTCGGCGCTTCCGGGCAGGCCCGCGCGGTCGCGTGCCTGCTCCAGGGTGTCACAGGTGAGCACCCCGTTGCCCACGGGGGTGGCCTCACGCAGTGCGACCTCGGTGAGCCCGTGGGTCACCGACTGGCACACGTAGTCGAAGTGCGGGGTGCCGCCGCGGATGACCGCGCCCAGGGCGATGACCGCGTCGTGCTTGCGGGCCAGCTCCTGGGCGACGACGGGGATCTCGACCGCGCCGGCCACCCGCACCACGACGGGGTCGACCGCGCCGGAGGCCTTGATCACGTCAAGGGCCCGGGCCAGCATCGGTTCGACGATCTGCGCGTTCCAGCGGGTGACGACGATGCCCACCGACATCCCCGAGGCGTCGACCTCCTGGGCGTCGGGGCGGCCTTCTCCACTCATGTGTTCTCCCTGTGTCGGTGCGGTGGGGGTCGGTGCCGACGCGTCCCCGTGACGGGCGCGGTGTCGGCGGTGGCGGGGCGGCGGATCGGATCCTACTGGGCCACGCCGCTCAGCTCGTGTCCCATCCGGTCCCGCTTGGTGCGCAGGTACGTGATGTTGTCCCGGGTGACGAAGGAGGGCATGGCCACCCGCTCCGCCACGTGGACGCCGTGCGCCGTCAGCCCCTCGGCCTTGGCCGGGTTGTTGGACAGCAGCCGGACCGAGGTGACGCCCAGGTCGGTGAGGATCTGGGCGCCCGCGCCGAACTCGCGCGCGTCGGCGGGCAGGCCCAGGCGCAGGTTGGCGTCGACGGTGTCCACTCCCTGGTCCTGGAGGCTGTAGGCGCGCAGCTTGTGCAGCAGTCCGATCCCCCGGCCCTCGTGGCCACCCAGGTAGACGACGACCCCGCGCCCCTCCTGGGCGATGTCGGCCATGGCCGCGTCGAGCTGGGCGCCGCAGTCGCAGCGGTGCGAACCGAAGGCGTCTCCGGTCAGGCACTCCGAGTGCAGACGGGCCAGGACGTCGGTGCCGTCGGTGAGGTCGCCGTACACGAGCGCGACGTGCTCGGCGCCGTCGGTCGTGCCCTTGAACCCGATGGCGCGCCACTCTCCGTGCTCGTTGGGCATGCGGGTCTCCACCATGCGGGTGACCAGCGGCGGGGCGGCCTGGTCGGAGGTGAGGGTGTGACCGAGGGCGGCGCGGTGGGCGGCCAACTGCTCGACCGACACCAGCTTCAGGCCGTGCTCGTCGGCGAACTCGCGCAGGCGGGGCAGGCGCGCCATGGTGCCGTCGTCGTTGACCACCTCGGCCAGGACCCCGGCGGGGCGCAGCCCGGCCAGCCGCGCGAAGTCGACGGAGGCCTCGGTGTGGCCCCGGCGGGCGAGCACGCCGCCCGGGCGGGCGCGCAGCGGGAGGATGTGGCCGGGGCGCACGAAGTCGACGGGACGGCTGTCGGTGTCGGCCAGCAGTCGGATGGTGCGTGCCCGGTCGGCGGCGGAGATGCCGGTGGTGACGCCCTCGCGCGCGTCGACGGTCACCGTGTAGGCGGTGCGCAGGCTCTCCTCGTTGCGTGCGGTCATCAGGGGGAGGTCGAGGCGGTCGAGGTCGTCGCCCTCCATGGGAACGCACACCACGCCGGAGGTGTGGCGGATCATGAACGCCAGGAGTTCGGGGGTGGCGAGCTCGGCGGCGAAGATGATGTCGCCCTCGTTCTCGCGGTCCTCGTCGTCCACGACCACGATCGCGCGTCCGGCGGCGAAGTCGGCGACCGCGTCGCCGATGGAGTCGAGGACCACGGCCGGTTCGGTGGTGTCCGCGGTGCCTGGTGTGGTGTCGGTGACGGTCATGACGGCTCCCAGGAGATGACTGCTGGTGGTGTGGTGGGTGCGTGGCGGCCCGTCGGGGGTCTCGCCCCCGGAGGTCGGGTCAGCCGCGGGCGCGGGCCGCGGTGACGGCGGCGATGCGCTCGACGTACTTGGCGACGACGTCCACCTCGACGTTGACGGTGGCGCCGGGGGCGAGCTCGCCCAGGGTGGTGGCCCGCAGGGTCTCCGGGATGAGGCTGACCTCGAAGAACTCCTCGGAGGCGTCGGGGGCGCTGACGGCGGAGACGGTCAGACTGGTGCCGTCCACGGTGATCGAACCCTTCTCGACCACGTACGGGGACAGCTCGGCGGACAGGTCGAACCGCAGGACGTCCCAGTTGTCGCCGGGGTTTCGGGAGACCAGACGCGCGGTGCCGTCGACGTGGCCCTGCACGATGTGGCCGCCGAGACGGCCGTCGGCGCGGGCCGCCCGTTCGAGGTTGACCGGGGAGCCGGGGACGAGCGCGCCCAGGGAGGAGCGGTCGAGGGACTCCTTCATGACGTCGGCGGTGAAGGTGCCCTCACCCTGTCCGACCACGGTCAGGCACACGCCGTTGACCGCGATGGAGTCGCCGTGGCCCGCGTCGGAGGAGACCAGCGGTCCGCGCACGGTCAGTAGGAGCGACTCGCCCGTGGTTCCGGCGGGTTCGATGGACACGACCTCGCCGAGTTCCTCCACGATTCCGGTGAACACCCTTGTCATCCCTTCGCCTCATGGCGCTCCGGGGCATGGGGGTGTGGAATCGGGTCCACGACGGGGCGGGGCCGAAGGCGCGCGCGGCACGCCGGTGGGACCCGTCCCAACGCGTACTGCCTCCCATCCGGACTCTCACCGTCGGTACCGGAATTCCACCGGTTCAACCGGCCGATGGCTTCGGCCGGGTCGCGGACTGTCACCGCCGGTTCGGACTTTCACCGACCCCGGAGCACGCGTTCGACTGTCGTCGATCCGGATCCTACCTGGTCGTGCCCTCGGGGCCTAGGCGGTGTGAGTCTACTCACGGGTTCACTCAGGCGTCGGCGGCACCGTCCGTGGCGGCGACCGCGGCCTCGGGGCGGCGGGCCAAGCCGCTGCGGACGAAGGTCTCGGGCGCCCCGAAGGAGGCCCACAGCGCGATGAGGGTGTAGACGGCGAACGCGGCCGCGGCCTCGGCGAACCCGGTCAGTCCGCCGAGGAGGAGGTCCTCGGCCACCTGGAGGAGCACCACGACCGAGGTGCCGAGGACGAAGCGCGCGGCGCGGGCGGTCAGGGCTCCCTCGGCGCTGTACCAGCCGCGACCGTGGAGCAGGGTGAAGCCGACGAGACCGCCGAGCAGGGCACCGCAGACGGTGAACAGCCCGGTGAGCGTCGTTCCGGCCGGATCGGCGGGGACCGCGCCCAT
>NZ_ANBC01000575.1:0-5815 GCF_000341125.1 Nocardiopsis lucentensis DSM 44048
TGCCACACGACGGCCGCCGCGCAGGGCAGGACGGAGACCGCCGCCGCGCAGCCCGCCCAGGCCGCGGTGGACAGACGCCGCCACCAGCGCAGGACGCGCTCCTCCCAGCGCAGGAACGCCCACAGGACGGCGATGCCGACGAGGAGGCCGGCGAGAACGTCGCTGAGGAAGTGCACACCGAGGTAGAGGCGGGACAGGCAGATCAGCGCGACCAGGGCGGCCGCCGCTCCGAACCAGGCGCGGCTGCCCGAGCGCAGGCCCAGGTAGCCCCACAGGACTGTGGAGGCCTGGGCGTGCCCGGAGGGGATCCCGAAGCTGGACTCGGCGGCGTGCGCGGTCACCTGGTGGCTGAACCAGAAGGGGCGGGCCCCGTAGATGAGCCCCTTGAGCAGGTAGTTGACCGCGCCGGAGGCGACGACGGCCACGAAGAGCCGGGCGCCGGTCCCGGCGTTCACGCACCAGAAGACGAGGGTGATCAGGAGGACGATGAAGGTCTGGGAGCCGAGCCCGGTGATGAGGCCGAGGGGTGGGGCCAACCAGTCGCCCCACCCCTGCACCCAGAGGATCGGGGTGGTCTCGGCCTCCCACAGGGCGTCCATGGCCAGGTGCTCGGGTGTCCAAGCGTTCAACGCGCACTCCACGGGTCCGCGCCTGGCAACGCCTCACGCCGCGCCGCTCCCCCGGGGCGCGCGCTGGCGCGAGGGGAAGACGGAGCCGCGACCAAGCGGAATCAACGACTACGGACGGGAAGCATAGGACGCGGGCCGCCCGCGTGACCAGAGCCACACGGGCTGCGCGCCGGGATCGTTATGCGAGGGGGCTGGCCTTGGTCGCCAGGGAGCGCAGGGTGTCGACCGCCCCCGCGGGGTCCTGGGCGCCGTAGACGGCCGAGCCCGCGACGAAGACGTCGGCTCCGGCCTCGGCGGCGCGTTCGATGGTCTCGGCGCTGACGCCGCCGTCGACCTGGAGCCAGACGGAGGACTGGCGGGTGTCGAGGATCTCGCGCGCCTTGCGGATCTTGGGCAGGACCACGTCGAGGAACTTCTGGCCGCCGAAGCCGGGCTCGACGGTCATGAGCAGGAGCATGTCCATCTCGCCGATGAGGTCGGCGTAGGGCTCGACCGGCTCGGCGGGGTTGAGGGCCAGCCCGGCGCGGGCGCCGAGGCGGCGGATCTCGCGCAGGGTGCGCACGGGGGCGCCCGCGGCCTTGGCGTGGATGGTGACGCTGCCCGCGCCCGCCTCGGCGTAGGCGGGGGCCCAGCGGTCGGGGTCCTCGATCATCAGGTGGCAGTCCAGCGGCGTGGTGGCCGCCTTGCGCAGGGACTCCACGATCGGCAGGCCGAGCGTCAGGTTGGGGACGAAGTGGTTGTCCATGACGTCGACGTGGAGCCAGTCGGCGGAGGGGGACACGGCCGCCGCCTCGTCCGCGAGGTGGGCGAAGTCGGCGCTGAGGATGCTGGGTGAGATCTGGATTGCCACACCCGCAGTGTAGCGAGGAGCGTTCGGTCCGGTGCTTCCACCCAGGTCAGCCGGTGCCGCCCTGTCCGATGACGATGGCGCCCACCAGCAACAGGAGAAGGATGATCCCGGCGATGACGCCCCCGGCGTCGGCGGAGACCAGCGGTGTCCCGCGGAGCCTCAAAGGGCGCGCGGACCGTTCGGTAGGGGACGCGGCGGCCGCGCGGTGGTCGACGGCAGGGGTGTGCGCCTGGTCGAGGACCCGGGTCGGCGGTACCGGGGGCGGTGCCGGGGCCGGTGCCGGGGCCGCCGGAGGATCGGCGCGGCCGAGCAGGGACATCAGCAGTGCCTCCGAGGTGGGACGCGTGGCGGGGTCCTTGGCCAGGGCCCGGCCGACCAGGGTACGCAGCGGCTCGGGGAGCGCGGACAGGTCGGGGTCGGCGTGCAGCACCTTGTACAGGACGGTGGGCACCGTCGGCCCGTCGAAGGGGGAGGAGCCGCCCGCGGTGAAGGCGACGAGCGCCCCCCACGCGAACACGTCCGAGGCGGGCGTGGCGTCGCCCTCGGCGATCTGCTCGGGAGCCATGAACGCGGGGGTGCCGATGGTGGAGTGCGTGACGGTACCGGCCCCGCTCGGGACCTGGGCGATGCCGAAGTCGATCACCCGCGCGCCGCCCTCGCCGAGGATGACGTTGCCCGGTTTGAGGTCGCGGTGCACGATCCCGGCCTCGTGGATGGCCACGAGCGCGGTCGCGGTGACCACCGCCAGGCGGTTGAGGTCCCCGCCGGACATCGGTCCCCGGTCGCGGACGCGCTGGTGGAGTGTGGGTCCCTCGACGTACTCACTGACGATGTAGGGCGGCTGGGCGTCCATGTCGGCGTCGACCACGGCGGCGGTGCAGAAGGTGGCGACCTTGCGCGCCGCCTCGGCCTCGCGCGCGAACCGTCGGCGCATGCCGGGGTCGGCCATCGCCTCCTCGGTGAGGGTCTTGACGGCCACCCGGGCGCCGGTGCCGTCCTCGCCCAGGTAGACGGTGCCCTGCCCGCCACTGCCCAGGCGGCGGAGGATGCGGTAACCACCGACCGACTCAGGGGCCGGATCGTGCGGCGACGGCGGTGGGGTACTCATGCGCGGACGGCTCCAGGGGGGCGATGGCCGATACGCGCCGGGGGCAGGGGCGCGGCACGACCCTATCCGACCCCGCCCCGGACCCACGGATGGACCGCGGGTGCCCCGTCGACATCCTCCGGGAGGGCCGGCCCCTCCCGGAGGCCGACCGGTGCCTCGGCCCGGCTGTCCCCCTGTCCGAAGGCCACACCAGCCGCCCCCGCGTGAGCCCCAGCGCACCATCCCCCGTCCTCGTCCCGGCTCACGGTGTGCCGGACTCCCGCGGCCGTCACGCCTCGGACCTGCGAAGCAGCGCCAGGAACATGGCGTCGGTCCCGTGGACGTGCGGCCAGAACTGGACGTACCCGCCCTCGGGACCCGCCGCCAGGTCGGGGATCCCGTCCAGGTAGTCGGCGGCGCGCAGCAGGGTGAGGTCGTCGCGCTCGTCGAGCACGCGGCGCACGATCCCGTCGGTCTCGTCCAGGTGCGGTGAGCACGTCACGTACGCCACCACCCCGCCGGGGCGCACGGACTCGACGGCGCTGACGAGCAGGTCGTGCTGGAGCGGCGCCAGCGCGGCGACCGACTCCGGCGTGCGGCGCCAGCGCGACTCCGGGCGGCGCCGCAGCGCCCCCAGCCCGGTGCAGGGCACGTCCACCAGGACGCGGTCGAAGACACCCGGCCGCCACGCCGGCGCGGTGCCGTCGGCGACCACGACCCGACCGGCGTCGCGCGGCGCGCGACGCACCGCCGTGGCCACGAGTCCGGCGCGCGCGGGCTGAACCTCCGACGCCAGCAGGCGGGCCTCGCGCTGCCCGGCCAGGGAGGCCAGCAGCCCGGCCTTCCCGCCGGGGCCGGCGCACATGTCCAGCCACAGGGCGTCGTCGCCGTGGGCGTCCACCCGGGTCAGCGCCAGCGCGACCAACTGGCTGGCCTCGTCCTGCACCGCGGCCCGGTTCTGGCGCACCTCGCGGATGGCGGCGGGGTCGCCCTCGGGCAGGTAGGCGCCGAACGGCGAGTAGCGCGCCTCCTCGGCGCCCGCGGCGACCAGGTCGGCGACCGTGGAGCGGCCGGGCTTGGCGACGAGGGTGACGCGGGGGCGCTCGTTGTGCGCGATGAGCAGACGCTCCGTCTCGACCAACCCGGTGGAGGAGCGCTCCCCCAGCGCGCGGGCCAGGTCCTTGACCACCCACCTCGGGTGGCTGTGTACGACGGACAGGTATCCGCTGGGGTCGGTGGCGCGATCGGGCGCGACGACCTCCATCCACGCCTCCAGGTCGCGCGCGGACACCCTGCGCAGGACGGCGTTGGCGAACCTGGCCCGGTGGTGGCCGACCACCTTCCTGGCCAGGTCGACGGTGGCGCTGACGGCCGCGTGCGGTGGGATCTTCGTCGACAGCAGCTGGTGGGCGCCCAGGCGCAGCACGGGCAGCACCTCGCGGTCCACGGAGGCCAGCGTACGGTCCACGCAGGCCTCCAGGATCGCGTCGTAGGTGCCCTGCCGGCGCAGCGTCCCGTAGGTGAGCTCGGTGGCCAGCGCGGCGTCCCGGCCGCTGATCCCCCGGTCGGCGAGCTGGGCGGGCAGCAGGAGGTTGGCGTAGGCGTCGCGCTGCTCGACCGCGAGCAGGACGTCGTAGGCGACGCGGCGGGCCGGGTCACGGGGTTTGGGCGGTCCGGAGGTTCCCCGGCCTCCACCCTGCGCGGGCTTCCCGCCCCGTCGGGGTCGGCGGTACGGGGATCGGGACTGCTCGCTCAACTGTGTTCTGCCTCAACGAACCGGGGACGGGGTCTGGTGGGGGCGGTCCGGAGCGGACCGCGCGGCCAGGGCACATGCCCTAGACGAGACTACGGCAGCTCAGCGGCCCAGGCGGTCATCTTCGGTGGGACGCACGCCACGGGCCCAGTCCACCGCCGCCATCGCACGCTTGCCCTGGGGCTGTACCTCGCCCAGGAGCACCGGGTTGGTGCTGGTCCCCACGACCACCCGCCGCTTGTCGGCGTGCACCTGCCCGGGGTCGAGGGCGGGGGTGTCGGCATCGGGCAGGGGGCTGACCGGGCCGACCTTGAGCCGGGTGCCGCGGAAGGTGGTCCACGCGCCGGGCGCGGGCGTGCAGGCGCGGGCGACGCGGTCCACGCGCTGGGCGGGGGCGGTGAAGTCGAGTTCGGCGTCCTCGGGGGTGAGCTTGGACGCGTAGGAGACCCCGTCCCCCTCCTGCGGCACCGCGGTGAGCTGGCCGCCGGCGATGCCGTCGATCGTGCGCACGAGCAGTTCGGCCCCGGCCACGGACAGGCGGTCGAGGAGTTCGCCGCTGGTGTCGGTGGGGCGCACGGTCTCGGTGAGGGTGCCAAAGACCGGGCCGGCGTCGAGCTCCTTGACGATCCGGAAGGTCGAGGCGCCGGTGACGTCGTCGCCGTGCAGGATGGCGTGCTGGACGGGGGCGGCGCCGCGCCAGGCGGGCAGCAGCGAGAAGTGCAGGTTGATCCAGCCGCGCTCGGGGATGTCGAGCGCGCGCTGGGGCAGGAGGGCGCCGTAGGCCACCACGGGGCAGCAGTCCGGGCCGATCTCGGCGAGCCGCTCCAGGAATTCGGGGTCGCCCGCCTTCTCCGGCTTGAGGACCTCGATCCCCTCGCCGGCGGCCAGCTCGGCGACCGGGCTGGCCGACATCCTCCGCCCGCGCCCGGAGCGCGCGTCGGGGCGGGTCACGACCGCCGCCACCTCGTGGTCGGAGTCGATCAGCGCCCGCAGGGACGGCACCGCCACCTCAGGCGTTCCAGCAAAGACGAGCTTCATCTACGGGTCCCCTCCACTGCTGACGGAAACCGTCCCGGGTCGCGCCGCGCCCCCGGCGCCCCGGACCGCGTGACACCCCCGTGCACGGTCTGTACGCGTCCCAGTTCTACCAGTCGTGCGGGCGGCTCGGAGCCATGAACCACGGGCTCTGTCGGGGGCTTCTGGTACACCAGAGGTGATGACAGCGCAGCCCGGCCCGCCCGACGGAGTCCTCTTCGACCTTCCCGAACAGGACCCGCCCAAGGCCGCCCCGGCGAAGGCCCGCCACGCGGCCAGGAAGCGGCCCGCCGACCGCCTGCCCGTCGCGCGCGTGGTCGTGGACACTCCGCTCCCCCACCTGGACCGCTACTTCGACTACCGGGTGCCCGCCGACATGGACGAGGCCGCCGTTCCCGGCTGCCGGGTCAAGGTGCGCTTCAACAACCGCCAGCTCGGCGGGGTCCTCGTCGAGCGGACGG
>NZ_ANBC01000575.1:5820-23679 GCF_000341125.1 Nocardiopsis lucentensis DSM 44048
CCTCGGACTTCGCCGGTCGCCTGGCCTACCTGGAGTCGGTGGTCTCCCCCGAGCCCGTCCTGACCCCGGAGGTCCTCAGCCTGGCCCGTGCCGTCGCCGACCGGTACGCGGGCACGCTGAGCGACGTCCTGCGCCTGGCCGTCCCCCCGCGCCACGCCCGGGTGGAACGGGAGGAGAGCCCCGAGGAGGAGTCCGGGGAGCCCGAGGCCGGTGCCGGGGCAACCGGGGCCGAGGGGGAGGACACGCCGCGGGACGAGGACGCCGACCCGGGCCCGTGGGCGGACTACCCCGAGGGGTCCGCCTTCCTCCAGGCCCTGCGCGAGGGCCGAGCCGCGCGCGCGGTGTGGAGTGCCCTCCCCGGCGCGGACTGGGCGGACGCCGTGGCGGCCGCGGCCGGGGCGACGCTGGACGGAGGGCGCGGAACGGTCATCGTCGTGCCCGACGGCCGGGACGTCGAGGCCGTCGACGCCGCGCTCATCCGCCGCCTCGGCGAGGGCCGCCATGTGGCGCTCACCGCCGGTCTCGGGCCCGCCAAACGCTACCGGAGGTGGCTGGGGGCCCTGCGCGGACGGGTCCGGGTCGTCGTGGGCACGCGGGCCGCGGTCTTCGCACCGATACGCGACCTGGGGCTGGTGGTGCTCTGGGACGACGGCGACGACGTGCACGCCGAACCGCACGCCCCCTACCCCCACGCCCGCACGGTCCTGGCGATGCGCGCGCACCGCGCCGACGCCGGGGCCTTGATCGGCGGACACACGCGTACCACCGACGCCCAGCTGCTGGTGGAGTCGGGGTGGGCGCGTCCGCTCGCGGCGGACCGGGCGACCCTGCGGCGGCGGGCGCCGATCGTGCGGGCCGCCGGAGACGACCGGGAACTGGCCCGGGACGAGGCGGCGCGGTCGGCGCGGATGCCGAGTCTGGCCCTGCGCGCGGCCCGGGACGCGGCCCGGACGGGTCCCGTGCTCTTCCAGGTGCCCCGCCGGGGCTACCTCAACACGCTGGCCTGCGCGGGGTGCCGTGAGCCCGCCCGGTGTGACGCGTGCCGGGGGCCACTGGCCGTGCGCGGTTCGCACGCGATGCCCTCGTGCGGCTGGTGCGGCCGGGTGGCCGGGCAGTGGGCCTGTCCCGAGTGCGGTGTGACCCGCATGCGCGCGGTCGTGGTGGGCGCCCGGCGCACGGCGGAGGAGTTGGGCCGCGCCTTCCCCTCGCTGACGGTGCGCACGTCCGGCCGGGAGGAGGTGCTGTCCGCGGTCGCCGACCGGCCCTCGATCATCGTGGCCACGCCCGGCGCCGAACCCACGGCCGAGAACGGGTACGCGGCGGCCGTGCTGCTGGACGGGTGGGCGCTGCTCAACCGGTTGGACCTGCGGGCGTCGGAGGAGGCGCTGCGACGCTGGCTGAACGCGTCGTCCCTGGTCCGGCCCGGCGGAACGGTGGTGGTGTCGGCCGACGCGGCGCTACCGGTCGTGCAGTCGCTCGTGCGCTGGGATCCGGCCGGGTTCGCCGAACGCGAGCTGGCCGACCGGCGTGAGCTGGGTTTCCCCCCGGCGGTCACGATGGCCTCGGTCACCGGCGCCCCCGAGCACGTCCGCGAGCTGCTCGACCAGCTCGAACTGCCCGAGGGGACCGAACTCCTCGGGCCGGTGCCCGTGGGCTCCCCGAGGGAGGAGACCGCGGAGGGCGTCCACCAGACCGAGCGCGCCCTGCTCCGGGTCCCTCGTGGCGGTGTCGGAGCGCTGGCCAGGTCGCTGAAGGTGGCCGCCTCGGCCCGTAGCGCGCGCCGCGACGAGCATCTGGCCCAGGTCCGGGTGGATCCGCTGCACGTGGTCTGAGGGCACGGTCGGGGCCCCGCGCGAAGGACGGTCAGCTCCGGCCGTACCCGGCCCGGTACAGGTCGCGGAGCAGGGCGATCTCCGCACCGTGGTGGAAGATCTCCCGGTTCAGGTGCAGGACCAGCGCCACCATGGGGAAGTCCGCCCACTGGGGTGCCTCGGCGCCGCCCACGGGTGCGGCCATCGCCTCGTCGTCGAGTTCCTGGAGGTGGTCGGACCAGGCCCGGTAGGCCGCGTGCAGGCGTGCGCGGGCGTTGTCGGCGCCGCTGGGCCAGTCGATCGTGTCCCGGGTCGCCGTCCGGTCGCCGAAGTGCCAGTTCACCCGGGTCTCCAGCACGTCCACGACGATGTGCCCGAGCCGCCAGGCGATCGTGGTCACCGGTGGCGGATCCGGTTCGGCCCCGGCCCCGTCGGGCGCGTACCGTCCGTCGGGGAGCCGGTGCACCGTCCAGGCCCCGGCGACGGGCTCCCAGAGGTACTCCGCGTCGGTGAGGCCCTCCAGCCTCGGCCACAGGGAGTAGTCCCAGTAGAACTGGAGCTGCGCCAGCGTCTCCCCCGTCCAGTTCACAGCCATCGGGACGACCCCCTCGTCCGTGTCCGAGCCCGGCCCAGTCCACCGAGGACCCCGCTGCCCTCGGCGGACACCTCCTCGTCTGGATAGGGCCACCAGGTGATGTCCGCGACACCGGGTTCCAGGAGCCGGAACGGGGCGAAGGCGGACTCTGTGTCCGCGGGGGGCGCGGAGGAGGTCAGGGCGAGGTAGCCACCGCCACGCATCAGGGAGTGCAGCCCGTCGATCCAGGTGGGGGACGTGTCGGCGGTGAGGGGGCGGGTGAGGAGGACGGCGAGGGGGCGGTCGAGGTCCACGTGGCCGGAGGTCCGCAGGCGGTGTAGGAGTGTGGTGGGGTCGGCGCCGTCTCCGGACAGGACCGCGGTGTCGGAGCTGGAGAGGACACCCGCCGTCCCGTACGGGGCGACGTGCACGACCGCGGCGCCGGGTCTGCGCTCCCGGACACGCGTGCCCGTCCCGGGCACGGCGCACCCCCAGTCGACGAACTGGTCGACTCCGGCGTCAGCGCACAGGTAGTCGATGATCCTGCCGAGGAAGCGCTCGTGTCGGCGGAGGTGGTCGGCGGCGCGGGGGTCGGGGAGCCATGTCTGCGCCCGGCGGCCGAGGCCGACGACGCCTGGCTGTCGTCCGGGGAGCGGTACGGGGTCCGGCCGCTGGGAGGCTGCCGTGAGCGGGCCTGCCTTCGATCCTCGGACGTCCGTCACGATCATGCTCCCCCAGCCGGTCCGCTCGCGGGAGGCACGGCGCACGGGCTCACCGATCGGGATCGTCCACAACGCGCCGTACCGTCAGGGCCCGATGCTACCCCCGGCAACGTGATCCGCCACACAGGGTTGGGTGATTTGCGCCCCGCTTCTCCGTCTGGGTGGTATCGCGACGTGATCCGCAGCGGGGCGCCCACTCCCGTGTCCGGTCCCGCACCGCCTCACAGCACGTTGCGCGGATCCGGGACCGGCGCCAGGCGTCCGTCGCAGTCGGCGTACTCCCACCGGGGGCCGTGCGCCACCAGGTCGGCGACCGCCCCGACCAACCGGTCGACGTGCTCGGTCGTGGTGCCCACGCCCAGGCTCGCCCGGACGGCCTGCGCGTGCCCCTCGGGCAGCAGGCGGCGGGTCAGGGGGTGCGCGCAGAACAGGCCGTCGCGCACACCGATCCCGTACTCCGCGGACAGGGCGGCGGCCAGGAGTTCGGCGGGCAACCCGTCCACGGTGAAGGACACGATGCCCACGCGCGCGTGGTCGGCCCCCCACAGGGACAGCTCGCGGACCCCGTCGATCCCGGCCAGGCCCGCGCGCAGGCGCTCCAACAGCGCTGACTCACGGATGTGCAGGAGCTCCTGGGTGGCGGGGGTGAGGGTGTCGCAGGCCGCGGCCAAGGCGACGGCGCCCAGCACGTTGGGGCTGCCCGCCTCGTGCCGTGCGGGCAGGTCGTTCCACTGGACGTCGTGTTCGGTGACCAGCTTGGTGGCCCCTCCCCCGGACAGGTAGGGGGTGGCCGCGCGCAGCCAGTCGGCGCGCCCGGCCAGCACGCCGGAGCCGAAGGGGGCGTAGAGCTTGTGCCCGGACAGGGCCACGTAGTCGGCGCCGGTGGCGGCGAGGCTGAAGGGCAGGTGCGGCACGTACTGGGCGGCGTCGACGACCACGCGGGCACCCTCGGCGTGGGCCACCCGGACCAGGTCCTCGACGGGCCAGATCTCGCCGGTGACGTTGGAGGCGGCGGTCACGCACAGCAGGGTCGGCCCCGCGGGGGCCTCCTCCAGGGCCTTACGGGCGGCGGCGACCGCGGCCTCGGGGGACTCGGGCAGGGGCAGGCGCACGACCCGACCCGCACGGGAGGCGGGGTGTTCCCAGGGCAGCAGGCTCGCGTGGTGCTCGGACTCGAAGACGACCACGGTGCAGCCCTCGGGGACGGAGCGCGCCAGCAGGTTGAGGGCGTCGGTGGTGCCGCGCACGAACACCACGGCGTCGGCGGGTTCGGTGCGCGCGCCCAGGAAGCGGGCGACGCCGCGGCGGGCGCGCTCGTAGGCGTCCGTGCTCACCTGGGAGTGGTGGCCCGCGCCGCGGTGCACGCTGGCGTAGTAGGGCAGGGCGGCCGACAGGGCGTCGGCCACGGAGGTCAGACACGGGGCGCTGGCCGCGTAGTCGAAGTTGGCGTAGTCGACGCGCTCTCCGGTGACGAGGGGGACGCCGGTGTCGGCCGTGACGATCGCGCACTCGGGGGATTCGGGGGAACGCAGGGAGTGGATGTGATGGACCGTGGTCAAGATGCACCTCTTTCGTGGGTCGGGGGACCCACGGGGCGCCTCACGGCGACATCGGCGGGGTCCGCGCTTGTCAGACACGGTCGTGTCGGGACCTGGTCCTCACCCGGGGCACCCCACCGCGGAAGGAGGGTTGCCGGCCAGCAAGCCGGGGCTTGACGCTGGCACTCGTGACCTGGCCAGAAAGGTAGCACAGGCCCCGCGGGACGTACACCGACCCCTCCGTGTGCGCCCGGACACACCCCCGCTTGACACCCGGCACGGAGGCTGGGACATACTGGTCCCGCCTGCCCTCACGCCGCGGGTGTCCGGCTTCCCCGGTCGCCCTCCAGGCGCGAGACTCCAGAGCATCGGAGTTTTCGCATGCCCGCGAGCGAGAGGTGTGTTTGCCTTGCACGGCGACGACCGTATCCAGCAGCTTTTCCGCAACCCCAGGGTTGTCCTGATCTCCGGCTACGCCCGTCTTCCCGACACGGTGGCGAGCCACTCCCAGTACCAGCGGCTCGGCGTCGTGCTCGCCGTGGACACCGCCGACGACAGGATCGTCGCCGCGGACACCACGCTCCTCACCGACCTGGCCAAGCAGTTCTTCCGCGCCCTGGTCGAGGGCGCCTCGGTGACCGAGGACATCGCCGAGATCGTCCAGCGGGTGCAGACGCGGTACGCGGGCCAGTCCGGCGCCGCCCTCACCACCGCGCTCCGCCGCTGCCTGGAGACCTACTACCAGCTGCGGGACGGCGACCAGCTGCCCGGTGACGTCGACGCCAAGGAGTGAGCGGCCCCGTGTCCGACACCAACACCGAACCCACCGCTCCCCTGCCGCTGGCCGGGGTGCGCGTGGCCGACCTGTCCCGCGTCCTGGCGGGGCCCTACGCCACGATGCTCCTCGCCGACATGGGCGCCGAGGTGGTCAAGGTCGAGCAGCCCGGACGCGGGGACGACACCCGTGCCTGGGGCCCGCCGTGGGCGGACGCGTCCGGGACCCGTCCCGACCAGCACGGCCCCGGGGAGGCCGCCTACTTCCTGTCGGTGAACCGCAACAAGCGCAGTCTCGCGGTGGACCTGAAGGACCCCGACGGCCTGGCCGCCGTCCAGGACCTGTGCGCCTCCTCCGACGTGGTGATCCAGAACTTCCGCCCCGGGGTCATCGACCGCCTGGGCCTGGGCTACGCCGACGTGAGCGTCCGCAACCCGGCGGTCGTGTACTGCTCCGTCAGCGGGTTCGGCCCCGAGCACGAGCCCGCCACGCGTCCCGGTTTCGACATCGTCGTGCAGGCCGAGAGCGGCCTGATGGCCACCACCGGTCCGGTGGAGGGCCCGGCGAGCAAGGTGGGGGTGGCGCTCACCGACGTCCTCACCGGTCTCAACGCCGCCGTGGGCATCCTGGGTGCCCTGATGCGCGCGCGGGCCACGGGCCGGGGCGAGAACATCAACGTCTCACTCATCAACTCGACCCTGTCCGGCCTGGTCAACCTCACCCAGCAGGCGCTGGTCACGGGGACCGAGCCCACGCGGATGGGCAACGCGCACACCACGATCGTGCCCTACCAGGTCTTCCCGACGGCCGACGCCGACATCGTGATCGCGGCGGGCAACGACGCCCTGTACCAGCGCCTGTGTGCCGCCCTGGACCGGCCCGACCTGGCCGAGGACCCCCGTTACGCCACCAACCCCGGGCGTGTGGGGCACCGGGAGGAGCTGGTGGGGGAGCTGTCGGGCACCCTGCGTTCCCGTCCCGCCGACCACTGGATGGACGCGCTCGTGGCGGCCGGCGTCCCGGCCGGGCGGGTGCGCGGTGTGTTGGACGCGCTGCGCACCGCCGACGCCAGCGGGGACGACGTCCTGCGCACGGTGGAGCACCCCACCGTCGGACCGCTCGAACAGGTCCGTGCGGGCTTCCGGCTGGAGGGGACGCCCGCCCCGCTGACCGCCCCGCCCCTGCTCGGCCAGCACTCCCGGAGCCTGCTCACCGAACTGGGCCTGGACGACGGGCTCATCGACGCGATGGTCAAGCGCGGCGCCGTCCAGCAGCCCGACCTGCCCTGACGCTCTCCCGCGCGGAGTCGAACCGCGCACCCGACCACCGCTGGAAGCACACAGAACCACGAAGGGACACCCACCCATGAGCGAGACCCAGCGCAAAGCCTCCGCCCCGGACCCGCACGACTTCCTCGCGGTGGACGCCACGCTCTCCGACACCGAACGGGACGTCCGCGACGCGGTGCGCGGCTTCGCCTCCCGTGAACTGCTGCCGAACGTGGCCGACTGGTTCGACGCGGGCACCCTGCCCGACCCCCGAGGCCTCGCCAAGGCCTTCGGCGATCTGGGGGTGCTGGGCATGCACTTGGAGGGGTACGGCTGCGGGGGCTCCAGCGCCGTCGCCTACGGGCTGGCCTGCCGCGAGCTGGAGGCGGTCGACTCCGGGCTGCGCAGCTTCGTGTCCGTCCAGGGCTCTTTGGCCATGGCGGCCATCCACAAGTTCGGCTCCGAGGAGCACAAGAACGCGTGGCTGCCGCGGATGGCGGCGGGCGAGGCGATCGGCTGCTTCGGTCTGACCGAGCCCGACTCCGGATCCGACCCGGGCTCGATGCGCACCCGCGCGCGGCGTGAGGGGTCCGACTGGGTGCTGAACGGCACCAAGATGTGGATCACCAACGGGTCGGTCGCCGACGTGGCCGTGGTCTGGGCCGCCACCGACGACGGCATCCGCGGTTTCCTCGTGCCCACGGACACGCCCGGCTTCACCGCCAACGTCATCCACAAGAAGCTGTCCCTGCGCGCCTCGATCACCTCCGAGCTGGTGCTGGAGGACGTGCGGCTGCCCGCCGACGCGCTCCTGCCCGGGTCGAGGGGGCTGGGGTCGCCGCTGTCGTGCCTGAACGAGGCCCGTTACGGGATCGTGTGGGGCGCGGCCGGGGCCGCGCGCGCCTGCTACGAGGCGGCGCTGGAGTACGCGACCACCCGCGAGCAGTTCGGCCGTCCCATCGGCGGGTTCCAGCTCACCCAGCGCAAGCTCGCCGACATGGTCGTGGACGTCAACCACGCCAACCTGACGGCGCTGCGGATCGGCCGTCTCAAGGACGAGGGGAACTGCCACCACAACCACGTCAGCTTCGGCAAGTTCTCGTGTGTGGCGGCCGCACAGCGGGTGGCGAGCGCCGCGCGCTCCATCCACGGCGCCAACGGCATCACCCTGGAGTACCCGGTGATGCGGCACATGGTGAACCTGGAGACGGTGGCCACCTACGAGGGCACCGAGGAGATCCACGCGCTGAGCATCGGGCAGGCCGTGACGGGTGTCTCGGCGTTCCGCTGACGCGCGGAGCGGTACTCGGGTGCCGACAGTCCCCCACAACCACCACAATGGGGAGCATCCGACTGAGGGAGTTGCGGAAGATGGTGAACGAGCCGACGAAGCGGTTCGAGATGACGCGGGTGCGGCGGACCGCCAACGCCTTCGTCAGCGGCTTCGTCAAGTACGGGGTGTGCCCGCCCGACATGCACCTGCTGACGACGCGCGGACGCACGTCGGGGTTCTTGCGGACCACCCCGGTCAGCGTGCTGGACAGCGACCGGGGCCGGTACCTGGTGGCGCCCTACGGGGCGGTCGACTGGGTGCGCAACCTGCGCAAGGACGGGTTCGCGACCCTGCGCCAAGGCGGGTGGATCGAGCTGGCCAGCGTGCGTGAGCTCGGTCCCGACGAGGCGGCCCCGGTGCTCCGCGAGTACCTGGACCACCCGCGCGCGTTCGTCGTGGGTCCGTACTTCGAGGCCCCGCCGGAGGCGCCGGACGAGGCCTTCGCGGCCGAGGCCGACCGCCACCCGGTGTTCGAGATCGTGCGGTCGACCACGATCCGCATCTGAGCGTCCGCGCCCGTCCACGGGGCCGGGGCCTTCGCCGCACTCGCCGCGGTGAGGGCCCCGGCCCCCGGTCCCCCGGGCCGAAGCGCAGCGGAGGCCCAAGGCGGGCACAGCCTCAGTTCCGGACGCGGTACACGTCGTAGACGCCGTCCACGCCGCGTACCGACCGTAGGACGCTGCCCAGGTGGGCGGGGTCGGCCATCTCGAAGGTGAACCGGCTCTGCGCCACCCGGTCGCGGCTGGTCTGGACGGTCGCCGACAGGATGTTGACGTGCTGGTCGGACAGCACCCGGGTGATGTCCGACAGCAGTCGGGACCGATCCAGCGCCTCCACCTGCAACGCCACCAGGAACATCGAGTCCTCGGTGGGCGACCACTCCACCCGCACCATGCGGTCGGTGTCCAGCGTCGAGGCGTTCACGCAGTCCTCGCGGTGCACCGAGACGCCGTTGCCGCGCGTCACGAAGCCGACGATCCCGTCGCCCGGCACCGGCGTACAGCACTTGGACAGGCGCGCCCACACGTCGGCGTCGCCCTCCACGACCACGCCCGGGTTGCCGGGGTGGCGGCGACGCGTCACCGCCTTCGTGGGCAGGGCTGACTCGGCGATGTCCTCGGTGTGGCTCTCCAGACCGCCCAGGGAGTCGACGAGCTTGCTGACCACGCTCTGGGCGCTGACCTGGTGCTCGCCGACGGCGGCGTAGAGCGAGTCCACGTCCGCGTAGCGCAGGTCCCGGGCCAGGGCGATGATCGCCTCACCGCTGAACAGGCGCTTGACCGGCAGCTCCTGCTTGCGCATGACCTTGGCGATCTCGTCCTTGCCACGGTCGATCGCGGCCTCGCGACGCTCCTTGGTGAACCAGTGCCGGATCTTGTTGCGGGCGCGGGCGCTCTTGACGAAGTTGAGCCAGTCGCGGCTGGGCCCGGCGTGGGGGTCCTTCGAGGTGAGGATCTCGACCGTCTCGCCGTTGTGCAGCTCGCTCTCCAGCGGCACCAGGCGGCCGTTGATCCGGGCGCCCACCGTGCGGTGGCCGACCTCGGTGTGCACGGCGTAGGAGAAGTCGACGGCGGTGGCGCCCTGCGGCAGGGAGATGACGTCGCCCTGGGGGGTGAAGACGAACACCTCCTGCACCGACAGGTCGAAGCGCAGCGACTCCAGGAACTCGCCCGGGTCCTTGGTCTCCTGCTGCCAGTCGATGAGCTGGCGCAACCACTGCATGTCGGAGGTGCCCTTGGCCTTGGGCTCCCCACCCGAGCCCCGGTCCTCCTTGTACTTCCAGTGCGCGGCGATGCCGTACTCGGCGCGGCGGTGCATCGCGCGGGTGCGGATCTGGAGCTCGACCGGGTTGCCCGAGGGACCGATGACCGTCGTGTGCAGCGACTGGTACATGTTGAACTTGGGCATCGCGATGTAGTCCTTGAACCGCCCGGGGACCGGGTTCCACCGCGCGTGGATGGTTCCCAGGGCCGCGTAGCAGTCGCGGACGCTGTCCACCAGGACCCGTACGGCGATGAGGTCGTAGATCTCGTCGAAGCCGCAGTTGCGGGCGATCATCTTCTGGTAGATCGAATAGTAGTGCTTGGGTCGTCCGCGCACGGTCGCCTTGAGCTTGGCCTCGCGCAGGTCCCCCGAGACCGCCTCGATGACCTCTTGGAGGTAGACGTCGCGGCGGGGGGCGCGCTCGGAGACCAGGCGGGCGATCTCGTCGAAGCGCTTGGGGTAGAGGGTGGCGAAGGCCAGGTCCTCCAGTTCCCACTTGATGGTGTTCATGCCCAACCGGTGGGCGAGCGGCGCGAAGATCTCCAGGGTCTCGCGGGCCTTCTTCTCCCGTTTGGCCCGGGACGGCAGGTAGCGCAGGGTGCGCATGTTGTGCAGGCGGTCGCACAGCTTGATGACCAGGACCCGGATGTCGCGGGCCATGGCCACGACCATCTTGCGGACGGTCTCGGCCTGGGTGGCCTCGCCGTACTTGACCTTGTCCAGCTTGGTGACGCCGTCGACCAGTTCGGCGATCTCGTCGCCGAAGTCGGCGCGCAGCTCGTCGAGGGAGTACTCGGTGTCCTCGACGGTGTCGTGCAGCAGGGCGGCGGCCAGGGTGGCCTCCTGCATGCCCAGCTCGGCGAGGATGGTCGCGACCGCGAGCGGGTGGGTGATGTAGGGGTCGCCGCTCTTGCGTTTCTGGTCGCGATGGTGGTGTGCGGCCACCTCGTAGGCGCGCTCGATGAGCCGGACGTCCACCTTCGGATGGGTGGCACGCACGGTCTTGATCAGTGGTTCGAGCACCGGGTTCATCGTCACTCCCCGCTGGGCGCCGAGTCGGGCGAGCCTTCTGCGGACTCGCACGGTGGAGGGCGTGGTGGAGCCGGGCGGCCCCTGGGGGCCGTCTGAGCCCGCCTCGGAGACGTCGGAGGGCGCCGCTTCGGTCGCGGCGCCCTCCGGGCGGTCCCCCTGTGGTCTGTGCGCGGCCGACGTACCGCTGCCGTCCGCGTGCCCTCCCGGCATGCCGGGGCGCCGCTCGCCGGTGGCCTCCGGACGCTCGCCACGGTCCGGTACCGCCCCGGTCGAAACCACTTCGCTTGGCATGCCTACCTCCCGCGGATCCACCCGGTCACGTGGACGCCGTCGCCGACGCCCGCCCGGTGCACGTGCGTGTTGTCAGGGCCAGTCGCTGAACGTGGCCGCCGCGGTACCTCTCCCACCAGTCTAGTGTCCGTGGTCCCGCGTGAGCGGAGAGGCCGTCCGGCCGCCGGCGCCCGGGTCGTGCACCACCGCGGCACGGGTACGGGTACGGCGAGGATCACCGAACGTGCCGCGTCCGGTGATGGCGTCCCCGTGCGGGCGAGGTGCGGTGAGGACTGGGTCCTTCCGTCAACGCGGAGGGATTCGTCGCGCATTCCCGTGCGGGCGGGCACACGCGTCGGGGGTCCCCGGTCAGACCGACAGGAGGCTGTGCAGCTCCACGTCCGACAGCTTCTCGCGTCCCTGGAGCGCGGAGAGTTCCATCAGGACGGAGAATCCCACGACCGTACCACCCGCCTTGCGCACGAGTTCCACCGCGGCCCTGCCGGTGCCGCCGGTGGCGAGCACGTCGTCGACGATGAGCACACGGCTGCCCGCGGGGATCGCGTCGGCGTGGATCTCCACGGTCGCGGTGCCGTATTCCAGATCATAGGCCTGGCCGATGGTATCCGAGGGCAGTTTCCCAGCTTTGCGCGCGGGAACGAAGCCCGCGTCCAGCGCGAGGGCGACCGGGGCGCCGAAGATGAAGCCGCGCGCCTCCAGACCGAGCACGTGGTCCACACCCTCCGCCCTGAAGGGGTCGGCGAGCCCGTGGACGGTGGCCCCGAAGGCCTCCCGGTCGTTGAGCAGCGGTGTGATGTCCTTGAACAGCACCCCGGGCTGCGGGAAATCGGGCACGTCGCGAACGTGGGACCGGATCATGCCGAGGAGCGGGCCGGTGCCGGCGGTCGCCGAATCGTGGGACATGGGCGGTGGGACCTTCTTCATCCAGGGGCCGAACACGCCGGTACCGGCCCTGGTCGGGGCCGGTACCGGGGAACGTGTGGCCGGTGTGGCCGTGGTCAGCTGTTGGGCTTGTCGTCGTCGCCGAAGTCGGGACGGTCCTCCACAGGCGTGTCGTCGGCGGCGGGGGTGATGACCTCGCCCACGCCGGCCTTGAGCATGCGGATGCGGGTGCCCGGGGAGATCTCCAGCAGGACGTCCTGCTCGTGGACCTCCACGACGGTGGCGAAGATACCCGCCTTGGTCATGACCTCGACACCGGGGACGAGCGCGCTCACCATCTGCTGCTCCTGCTGGCGCCGCTTCTGGTTCGGCCGCCAGAACAGCAGCCAGAACACCAGGAGGATCAGCGCGAACGGCAGAATCATGTTCAGGAGGCCCCCGGTGGGCTCTCCTTCGGCGGCGAGAGTGTAAATGCCCTGCACTGGGGCGTCCTTCCTGACGTTTCGTCGTGTGGCCGACCGTTGTCGGCTCGCAACCGCGACGACCACCTTCATCGTGCCGACCCGGACGTCGCGTCACGGACCGCACCCGCAGTCCATAACGCTTCAGACCGCCCGCGCGTTCCGCTGGTGTCGAACGACACGTGGGGACCGAGGCCCCCGCATGGCTGGATACCTCCAGCTTACGTGGCGCCGGTCACCGTGATCCCACGGTCAGGGCTCGGTGGCGCAACGGTCGGCCGGCCCACGGCCACGGGCCCGAAGAACCGCGATCACGGCTGGGCCGGGCCGCTCGCCGGGGCGCCGCCGTTCGGGGAGGATCCGTTGGTGGCCGCGGACGCGGCCGCGCCGAACGCGGCGTCCGGTGGCGGCGTCAGTCCCATGTGCGCCCAGGCCTGCGGGGTCGCGACCCGGCCCCGCGGGGTGCGGGCCAGGAAGCCGGAGCGGACCAGGAAGGGTTCGGCGACCACCTCCACCGTCTCGGCCTCCTCCCCCACCGACACCGCGAGCGTCGACAGGCCCACCGGGCCGCCCCGGAATCGACGCAGGAGCACGTCGAGGATGGCGCGGTCGAGGCGGTCCATGCCGAGCGCGTCGACCTCGTACAGCTCCAGGGCGGATCGTGCGGTGTCCAGGGAGAGCGTGCCGTCCCCCCGGACCTCGGCGTAGTCGCGGACGCGGCGCAGGAGCCGGTTGGCGATCCGGGGGGTGCCGCGGGAGCGCCCGGCGATCTCGCGGGCGGCGTCCTCGTCCAGGGGCGCCCCGAGCAGGCCCGCCGAGCGGTGGAGGATGAGTTCGAGCTCGTCGGGGGTGTAGAAGTCCATGTGCGCGGTGAACCCGAAGCGGTCGCGCAGCGGCGCGGGCAGCATGCCCGCCCGAGTGGTGGCCCCGACCAGGGTGAACGGCGCGATGTCGATCGGGATCGCGGTGGCGCCGGGCCCCTTGCCCACGACCACGTCGACCCGGAAGTCCTCCATGGCGACGTAGAGCATCTCCTCCGCGGGTCGGGCCATGCGGTGGATCTCGTCGAGGAAGAGGACTTCTCCCTCCTGGAGGGTGGACAGGACCGCGGCGAGGTCGCCGGAGCGTTCGATGGCCGGGCCCGAGGTGATGCGTAGCGGGGCCCCCAGCTCGGCGGCGATGATCATGGCGAGGGTGGTCTTGCCGAGTCCGGGGCCGCCGGACATGAGGATGTGGTCGGGAGCCCGGTTGCGCCGCTGGGCGCTGCGCAGCACCAGGGAGAGCTGTTCGCGGACCCGCTCCTGGCCGACGAACTCGTCCAGCCCCCGCGGCCGCAGGGCGCCTTCGATCTGGCGTTCGTCGCCGTGGGCGTCGGGCGACACGGCGTCGCGTTCGTGCATGGGAGGGACTCCTAGGGCGTGCTAAGCGCGGCTGAGTTTGCGCAGGGCGCTGCGCAGCAGGACGGAGACGTCGGTGGTGTCCTCGGCCTCGGCGGCGACGGCGGAGGCGGCGGCCTCGGCGTCCTTGGCCGACCAGCCGAGGTTGACCAGACCGGAGACGACCTGACCGCGCCAGGCGCCGTTCGGTTCGGCCGCCTCCGGCGCGGTGGTCGGGGTCCCGCCGGTGAGGACGGGGGCGTCGAGCTTGCCGCGCAGTTCGAGGACGATGCGCTGGGCGCCCTTCTTGCCGATGCCGGGCACGCGGGTGAGGGCGGCGGTGTCCTCGGTGGCCACGGCGTGCCGCAGGCTCGACGGGCTGTGGACGGCGAGCATGGCCAGGGCCAGGCGCGGGCCGACGCCGGAGGCGGTCTGGAGCTGTTCGAAGAGCTGGCGCTCGTCCTCGTCGGCGAACCCGAAGAGGGTCAGGGAGTCCTCTCGGACGACGAGGCTGGTGGCGACGGTCCCGGTCTCGCCCACGTGGAGGCCGGAGAGGGCGGCGGGGGTGCACCGCACGGTCATGCCGACCCCGCCGACGTCGATCACGGCGGTGTCCGCGCCGCGTGCGGCCACCCGGCCGGTGAGGAACGCGATCATCTCGTGCGGGCGCCGGGGCGCCCTTCTCCTTCCTGGGAGCGGGGGTCACCGCGCGCGATTGCGGCGCGCCAGTTCCACCTTGCGGGCGAAGTCCTGCTTGGCCTGGGCGACTCGGGCGTCGGCGCCGCCCCGCCAGATGTGGCAGATGGCGAGCGCGACCGCGTCGGCCGCGTCGGCGGGTCTGGGAGGACCGTCGAGTCTGAGGATACGCGCCACCATGGTGCCGACCTGCGCCTTGTCCGCGCGGCCGCTGCCGGTGATGGCGGCCTTGGCCTCGCTGGGGGTGTGCAGGGCCACGGGCAGGCCGCGGCGGGCGGCGCACAGCAGGGCGATGCCGCTGGCCTGGGCGGTGCCCATGACGGTGCTGAGGTTGTGCTGGGCGAAGACGCGCTCGACGGCGACGGCGTCGGGCCGGTGCTGGTCGAGCCAGTCCTCGATACCGCGCTCGATGGCGACGAGGCGTTGGGGCAGGTCGGTGTCTGCGCTGGTGCGGACGACGTCGGCCCCCAGGAGGGCGAGCGGTCGGCCGATGGATCCCTCGACTGCTCCGACGCCGCACCGGGTCAGCCCTGGGTCGATACCCACCACGCGCACGCGTTCCACCCTCACCTTCTCGAACGTTCGTTCGCACCATGCTAGCCGCGGACACCGTCACCCGGCGCCGGTCCGCGCGGGTGTGTCGATGCGTTCCCCCACTGTCGCAACGCACGGAGAAAATGTGTAGCACACCGAGACACACAGAGCTACACTAGATGCATGAAGACGATCTCTCAGCGGGAGTTCCGCAACAAGGCCGCCGCAGTCATGGACGCCGTAGAGGCGGGGGAGACCTTTCACGTGACTCGCAACGGAGTGGAGGTCGCCGAGGTGCGACCGATCCCCCGCAAGCGCAGACTCAGCGCACAGGAGCTGGTGGAACGTCACCGGCGGCTCGCGAAGGTGGACTACGCCGAGATGAGAGCCGAAGCCGACGAGTTCTTCGACGGAGAGGACAGGATCGGAGAGGACGACGATGCCTGAACACCACGAGTCCGGCGTGCTGGACACCTGCGCCCTCATCGACCTCGCCACCCTCGACCCAGCGATACTGCCGACTTTTCCCGAGATCACGTCGGTGACGATGGCTGAACTCCACCAAGGGGTCGCCATGGCCAAGGACCCGGTCACGAGAGCGAAGCGCACGGAGAGGCTCCAGGCGGCGGCGGTCGATTTCGCGCCCCTGCCGTTCGACGGGGAGGCAGCCGCCCGCTACGGGACGTTGGTGGCTCTGAGCGTCGCGGCCAACCGCAGCCCGAAACCACGCCGGATGGACCTGATGATCGCCGCGGTGGCCTCCGTTCGGGGCCTTCCCCTCTACACACGGAACGTGGACGACTTCAAAGGACTCGGTGACGCCCTGGAGGTCGTCGAGGTGTGAACCCCCCACCCGCTCCGCCTCGCCCGCCGGGAAAGGGGTGGACGCCGACCGGACTCCCTGCTAGATTCATCTCAAGTTGAGAAAAACTCAACTTGAGAATAACGGGAGGACCCATGGAGACCGGCGGAACCCCACCGCACGACGACGGTGAACGCCGGTTCCTCGACGGCTACGACCCGCGCGCGTTCGCGCCGACCGCGGTCACCGTGGACGTCGCGGCCCTCACGATTCGGGCGGGGACACCGTGCGTCCTGCTGACGCGCCGCTCGGCGCCTCCGCAGCGCGGCTGGTGGGCCCTGCCGGGCGGGTTCGTCCGGGCGGTGGACGGACCGGAGGGACCCGCCGACCCCGACCTGCCCGACGCCGCCCTGCGCGTGCTGTCGGAGAAGACCGCGCTGCCCTCCGAGCTCCACCTGGAGCAGCTGCGGACCTACGGCGCGCGCGACCGCGACCCGCGCATGCGCATCGTCTCGGTCGGCTACCTGCTGCTCGCCCCCGGCCTGCCCGAACCCCACGTCGGCCGGGGCACCGACGCCGCGGAGTGGGTGCCCTGGAGCGAACTCGGGCACGGCGACGGCGCCCGGTCCGGCCGGCCGCTGGCCTTCGACCACGCGCGGATCGTCGCCGACGCCGTCGAGCGCGCCCGCTCCAAGCTGGAGTACACCGCCCTGGCCACCGCGTTCCTGCCACCCGCGTTCACCATCACCGCGCTGCGCGAGGTGTACGAGGCGGTCTGGGGCACACGGCTGCACAACGCCAACTTCCACCGCAAGATCCTCGCCACGCCCGGATTCGTCGAGGACACCGGAGAGCTCGCCGACCGCGGCGGGTCCGGCGGTGGGCGGCGGCCCCGGCTCTACCGCGCGGGCGGCGCGGCCGTGCTCCACCCGCCCCTGCTCCGCGGCGCCCAGTGAACCGCTGACCTCCTCCGCGCGCCCCGTCCCCGCGCCGTCGTCAACCCCCGTCCCGGAAGGGCAGCAGATGAGCACGGACCAGGACGCCACCGCCCCCTTCGACGCGGCCCTGCGCGCCCTCGCGCTGGCCGACGACCCGACCACCCTGTTCGGCCCGGTACCCGAGGGCGGCGGCACCCCTCCTCCGGCCGCGACGGCGGAGTACCGCCGCCTGGCCCGTCTGGTCCACCCCGACCGCGCCCCGGCCGGACGGTCCGCCGAGGCCGCCGTCGCGTTCACCCGGCTCACCGAGGGCTGGTCCCGCTACCGCGACCTGGTCGAGGGCGACCTGGGCCTGGCCGATCTCACCCTGGCCACCAGGGCGCACACCTACCACGTGCGGCGCGGATCCGGTCCGCTGGCGCGCGGTGACGTCGCCGACCTGCACGAGGTGCGCTACAAGGACGGCGGCGCGTGGCACGAGGCGGTCCTCAAACTGCCCCGGTCCCACCGCGACAACGACCTGCTCATGGCCGAGACGACGGCCCTGCGCAGGCTTCGGGAGGAGGGCCATGAGCGCTACCGGGCCTTCCACCCCGAACTGGTCGAGCAGATCCGGCACCGCGACGCGGCCACCGGGGTCGAGCGGCGCGGCAACGTCCTCCGGCGGCTCCGGGGTTTCCACAGCCTGGCCGACGTGCGCCGCGCCTACCCGGACGGGATCGACCCGCGCGACGCGGCGTGGATGTGGCGGCGGCTGCTGGTCGCGGTCGGCGACGCCTCCCGCGCGGGTGTCGTGCACGGCGCCGTCGTGCCCGAGCACGTGCTGATCCACCCCGAGCTGCACGGCCTGGTCCTCATCGACTGGTGCTATTCGGTGACCTTCCACGCCGCGCGCACGGCACCGCACATCCCGGCGATGGTCGCCCACCGCAAGGACCTGTACCCGCCCGAGGTGATCGACCGGAAGCCCGCCGTACCCACCACCGACGTCTTCATGGCGACCCGCTGCGTCGAGTACGTCACCGCGGGCCGTCTGCCCCGGCGGCTGCGCGCCTTCGCCCG
>NZ_ANBC01000576.1 GCF_000341125.1 Nocardiopsis lucentensis DSM 44048
CTCGCCCTACTGGACGAACTCGACGAGGCGTTGGAACGGGAGTTCGGTCCGCGACGGTTCCGCCCCTTCCACGTGCCCGAGGCGTCCTGACCCCCACGCCGGCCCCACCGACCACCGGTAACGAGACGAAGGAGTCCCCATGGGAAGCAGTAGCTGGTCCACCGACGCCTACCACGCCCGACAGGCCTACAACGCCTCCGTCGGCTCCAGCAGCTTCGGCTACACCGACCACGTGGCCTCGTCCAGGCCGCGCCACACCTGGAAGGTCCACGACTCGCTCGACCCCAGGGGCGTGACCGTTCGCGAGAGCCGTGACTCGGACGCCCACCCCGACTCGCTCGCCATCTCCGTACTGTTCGACGTCACGGGGTCCATGGGCAGGGTTCCCCGGGTCCTCCAGACGAAGCTGCCCGACCTGTTCGGCCTGCTGCTGCGCAAGGGATACGTGGCGGACCCGCAGATCATGTTCGGCGCGATCGGGGACGCCACCTGCGATCGCGCTCCGCTCCAGGTCGGCCAGTTCGAGTCCGGCAACGAACTGGAGGACGACCTGGGCAACATCCTGCTGGAGGGCGGGGGCGGCGGCCAGGCCACCGAGTCCTATGAGCTGGCCATGTACTTCATGGCCCGGCACACCGCGATGGACTGCCTGGACAAGCGGGGGCGGCGCGGCTACCTGTTCCTCATCGGCGACGAGATGGCCTACGGGGCGGTCAAGTCCCGCGAGGTCCGCGAGGTCATCGGCGACGAACTCGGGGAGAACATCCCGTTCCCGGTGATCCTCGCCGAGCTGCGCCGCAAGTTCGAGGTCTTCTACATCATGCCGACGGGCAGCCACTACTTCCACGACGACAGGGTGCGCGGCTTCTGGGACACCCATCTCGGACAGAACGTCATCTACTTGGACGATCTGGACGCGGTGTCGGAGACCATCGCGGTCACCGTCGGCCTGGGCGAGGAGGCCATCGACCTCCAGGAGGGGCTGGAGGACCTCGCTGAGGCGGGCTCCGGCACCGGTGACGTGGTCGGTAAGGCCCTGCGCCCGCTGTCGGAGGCGCGCGGTTCGGTCGTGGTGTCCGAGGCGCCGGACGGACTCACCGGCGGATCCTCCGGGGGCGGGGTGGACCGCCTGTGAGCGGGCGTCCCGACCGGCGGGCCGAGGAACACGCGGTCGTCGTCGACCTGGGCTTCGGCGACGCGGGCAAGGGCGTGACCGTCGACCTGCTGTGCGCGCGGCGGCGCTTCGGCGCCGTCGTACGCGCCAACGGAGGCGCCCAGGCCGCGCACAACGTGGTCACACCTGACGGGCGGCACCACACGTTCGCGCAGTTCGGTTCGGGCACGCTCGCCCCGAGCGGCCCGGTGCCCACGCACCTGTCGCGGTTCGCGGTCGTGGACCCGTTCGCACTCGCCGCCGAGGCGCGACACCTGGCGTCACTGGGAGTGCCCGACCCGTTCGCTTTGGTGACGGTGGACCGCCGGGCGCTGATCAGCACGCCCTGGCACCAGGCGGTCAACCGGGCGCGGGAGAGGGCGCGCGGCGCGGACCGGCACGGGTCCTGCGGCATGGGGGTGGGCGAGACCATGGCCTACGCGCTCACCCGCCCCGGGGACGCCCCGACCGTCGGCGACTGCGCGCACCCGGGCCGGTTGCGGAGGAAGCTGCTCCGACTCGCGGAGTACCTGGCGGAGCACGCGGGTCGGGGAGAGGGCTCCCCCGACGTCGAGGAGTGCCTGCTGACCTACCGGGCGTTCGCCGACCGGGTGCGGTTGGTGGACGAGCGGTACCTGCCCGCACTGCTGGACGCCTCCCCCGTGGTGTTCGAGGGCGCCCAAGGGGTGCTGTTGGACGAGTGGCACGGGTTCCACCCGCACACCACGTGGTCGACCACCACGACCGCCAACCCGCTCACGCTGTTGGCCGAGGCCGGGCGGGAGGGCGAGGCGCGGCGGATCGGGGTGGTGCGGACCTACACCACACGGCACGGCGCGGGGCCGCTGGTCACCGAGGACCCGGCGCTCGGGGTCGCGCTCCCCGAACGGCACAACGGGACCCGTCCCTGGCAGGGCGCGTTCCGGGTCGGCCACCTCGACCTGGTCGCGCACCGGTACGCGTTGGAGGCCACGGGAGGCGTCGACACACTGGTGGTCACCCACGCCGACGCGCCCGACCGGATGCGGGCCGAAACCGGGGCGGCGCCGCGCTGGTGCACGGGGTACACGGGCGCCGACGCCGCGCCGCTGCGGATCACCCCCGGGGCGGTGCCCGACCTGGACCGGCAGGAACGCGTCACCACCGCGCTCGTGGCGGCCCGCCCGGTGCTGGGCGCCATGCCGGACGAGCCCGCGGACGCGATCGGCGAGGCGCTGGGAGTGCCGGTCGAGGCGGTGTTCTCCGGACCGACCCGGGAGGACGCACGGACGCGGACCGGCGTCCCGGCGGTCTCCCGGTAGGCGGCCCCAGGTGCCCGGGACCGACTGTGCCGCCGGGACCGGACGTGTCGAGCTGGAGGGGAGCGGAGCCCCGCGCTAGCGTGACCGCATGGCTTCCCTGACCGATCCCCGCGTCCGTTCGTTCCTCCTCGAAGGCACCCGTACGGGGAAACTGGCCTACACCGCCTCGGACGGCCGCCCCCTGGTCGCGCCGGTCTGGTTCACCGTCGAGGGTGACGAGATCGTCCTCAACACCGGCAGGACCTCGGCCAAGGGCCGGTCGATCCTGCGCGACCCCCGCGTGGCGCTCAGCGTGGACCTGGAACGGCCTCCGTACGCGTTCGTTCAGGTGCAGGGGATGGCAGAGGTGTCGGAGGACCCCGACGAGCTGCTGCGGACGGCGACCGTCATCGCCG
>NZ_ANBC01000577.1 GCF_000341125.1 Nocardiopsis lucentensis DSM 44048
CCGCCAAATCGGCGGTTTCGGATCAACCGAACGGGGTAAAGCACCCGTTTTGCTTCATTCACCCTAGCGTACGGATTCGCCCGTTCGGGTTTGTGAAGCGGCTCCCCGAGCTTACCCGCTCCAAGCATGTGCTCGGACCGGTTCGGTCGGGAGGAGGTCTGTGAGCCGCGGCCCGGTTCCGAGTCGACTGATCGCCGCTCGCCGTCCCGCGAAGACTTGCCGAGTCTAGACAATGGGCCCGGAAGCGTCAACTCCATCTGTTTGGTGGAGGGTAACCCCCGCCATCGGATGTCCCGCGTCGATCCTCATCCTGGCGACCGGTTCACGGACTAGCGGCGCCTCCGGGCGAGTCGATCCTCTTCCGAGGACCGGCTGTCTGTGACCTGGACCATGTCCAGGCAAGATCCATCCTCCCCAGCTCACCCCAGACTCAAACCCCCCGATCCCAGATTCCTCATGGGAACCCTCCATCCCCCGCGACAGCACGGACCCGGGGCGGTCCAGAGACTCCCAAGCCCCTGAACCGCCCCGGGTCCGTTCACGTGCGGCGCGCTCCGCACACCCGTCGTCGACCGTGCGGGAGGCACGCGCCTCAGATCATCTCGGCCAGCTCACGCGCCAGCTTCCGGAACGCGATCCCCCGGTGGCTGATCGCGTTCTTCTCCTCCGGGGACATCTCCGCGGTGGTCCTCGTGTGTCCCTCCGGAGCGAACACCGGGTCGTAGCCGAACCCGTGGTCCCCGCGCCGTTCCCGCAGGAGTCGGCCGCGCAGCACCCCCTCGGCCACCACCTCGACCCCGTCCGGCATCACCAGCGCCGCGGCGCACACGAACCGTGCGCCCCTGCGCTCGGCGGGGGTGTCGGCGAGCTGGTCGAGCACCAGGTCCAGGTTCGCGCGGTCCTGGTCCTTCTCCCCGAACCGCCCCGACCACCGTGCCGACAGCACCCCGGGCATGCCCTTGAGCTCGTCGACACTCAGTCCCGAGTCGTCCGCCACCGCGGGAAGACCCGTGTGCGCGGCGATGGCGCGGGCCTTGAGCAGCGCGTTGCCCGTGAAGGTCGGCTCGGTCTCGGGAACCTCCGGAGCGTCCGGGAAGGAGTCGAGCGCCAGCACCTGGGCCTCGACGCCCGCCTCGGCCAGGATGGCCCGCATCTCCGGGACCTTCTTGGCGTTGCGGGTGGCCAGTACGATCCGCACCTCTCCGCCTCCTCCGGGCACGCTCCCGATCCGCCTGCCGATGCCGCCTCGCGTCGAACCGGTGGGATGGGCCGTGTGAGCCGTGGTCACTCCGCCAACGCCTTCTTCTGGATCGCGGTCAGCTCCTCGCAGCCGCTGACCGCGAGATCGAGCAGGGAGTCCAGGAGTTCCCGGTCGAAGGGGGCGCCCTCGGCGGTGCCCTGCACCTCGACGAACTTGCCCTCACCCGTGACGACGACGTTCATGTCGGTCTGGGCGACCGAGTCCTCCAGGTAGTTCAGGTCCAGTCGGGGCTGGCCCTGCACCACGCCGACGCTCACCGCGGACAGCGAGCCGGTGAGCGGGTTGTTCTTCAGCTTGCGGCGCTTGCGCAGCCACTTCATCGCGTCGGCCATGGCCACGTAGGCGCCGGTGATCGCCGCGGTCCGGGTTCCGCCGTCCGCCTGGAGAACGTCGCAGTCCAGGGTGATGGTGTGCTCGCCCATCGCCTTGAAGTCCACGACGGCGCGCAGGGAGCGGCCGACGAGGCGGGAGATCTCGTGCGTGCGGCCGCCGATCTTGCCGCGGACGGACTCACGGGCGCCCCGGGTGTCGGTGGAGCGGGGAAGCATCGCGTACTCGGCGGTGACCCAGCCCTCGCCGGTCCCCCGACGCCACCGGGGGACACCGTCCTCGACGGTGGCCGCGCACAGGACTCTGGTGTCACCGAACTCGATGAGTGCGGAACCCTCCGCGTGGCGGAGCCAGTTGCGGGTGATGGTCACGGGTCGGAGTTGGGTCGGAACGCGTCCGTCAGGTCGAGCCATGGAAAGAGCGTATATCCGTGGAGTGTCCATCGGTGCGGGAGCCGCGAAGTGTCCGCCTCGGCGAAGGGCGCGCCCTTTGCCGTCCTTCGGCGGTCTTGGTCCGTCGACCATGCCCGGCACGGCCGACGAATCCGCTTCCCAACCCGGCCCTCAGCGGCCCTCAGGCCCCGACGATGTGAGTCTCACCGCTGCGCGCCAGCCCGATCGGACCGTCGTAGGTGGATCGTGCCTCGGTGAGTGTGACCTCGTCGTCGTTCCACGGCACCAAGTGGGTGAGGAGCAGTTTCCGCGCACGTGCCCGGCTGGCGTGCTCGCCCGCCTCGCTGCCGGTGAGATGCATGTCCTTGGGGTGTTCCCGGTGGTCCTGGAAGGCCGCCTCGCACAGGAACAGGTCGGTGTCGGTCGCGAGCTCGATCAGGGAGTCGCAGGCCCCCGTGTCACCGGAGTAGGTCAGGGTCCGCCCCCGGTGTTCCAGTCGGATCCCGTACGCCTCCACCGGGTGGTTGACCTCGTCGACGCGGGCGGTGAACGGACCGATCCCGAACGTGCCGACGGTGAGCTCGTGGAAGTCGAAGGCCTCGGTCATGCCGGGGTCGGGGTCGAGTCCGTACGCCTCGGCCATGCGCAACGCCACGCCCTTGGGGCCGTACACGGGGATGCGCGGTTTGACGCCGCCCGGCGGGAACATGCGCGCGACCCAGTACGAGCACAAGTCGAAGCAGTGGTCGGCGTGCAGGTGGCTCAGGTACACCGCGTCCACGGAGTAGATGTCGACATGCCGCTGGAGCGCCCCCAGCGCCCCGTTGCCCATGTCGAGGAGCAGACGGAAGCCGTCCGCTTCGACCAGGTAGCAGGAGGCCGGGCTGTCCGGCCCGGGGAAGCTCCCGGAGGACCCGATAATCGTGAGTCGCACGTCGTCGTCGCCTTCTCGATGGGCCGCGCGGCGTCCGTGGCACCCTCGTCGTCCCTGTCGACGCTGAGCGCGGATGGCGGCTGGTTCTGCGGATGTCCCGTTGTTACGGGTGTACCCCAATGGCCGCCCGGGTGGTACAAAATGTGGCCTGCATCTCAGGCGACGTGCGTCACGTGTGAATTTTTCACACGACCCGACCAATGATGTCCGGTTCGGTCACATCCCGGAGCCACCGGTGTCCGACGCGGTCGTTCCCGACACACCGAGGGCCGGCGCCCCGTTCGGGGCGCCGGCCCTCCCGGCCGGCACGGGCCGGCGGTCGAGTCGAGGGGCCTCAGGCCCAGAGCTGACCCTCCAGGCGCTCCTCGGCCTCGTCGAGCGTCCCCTCGTAGGCACCGGTGGACAGGTACTTCCACCCGGCGTCGGCGATGACGAACACGATGTCAGCGCGCTCACCCGACTGCTCGGCCTTGCGCGCCATCCCCAAGGCGGCGTGCAGGGCGCCGCCGGTGGAGATGCCCGCGAAGATCCCCTCCTGGTCGAGGAGCTCCCGGGTCCGCTTGAGCGCGGCGTCCGAGGGGACGGAGAAGCGTGTGGTCAGCACGCTCTCGTCGTACAGTTCGGGGACGAACCCCTCGTCCAGGTTGCGCAGGCCGTAGACCAGCTCGCCGTAGCGCGGCTCGGCTGCGACGATCCGCACGTCCGGCTTGTTCTCCCGCAGGTACCGGCCCACCCCCATGAGGGTGCCGGTGGTCCCCAGCCCCGCCACGAAGTGGGTGATCTCCGGCAGGTCCGCGAGGATCTCGGGGCCGGTGGTCTCGTAGTGGGCCCGGGCGTTGGCCGGGTTCCCGTACTGGTAGAGCATCACCCAGTCGGGGTTGGCCCTCGCCATCTCCTTGGCGACGCGCACGGCCTCGTTGGACCCGCCCGCCGCATCGGAGAAGTGGACCTCGGCCCCCCACATACTCAGCAGCTGCTTACGCTCGGCCGACGTGTTCTCCGGCATCACACAGACCATGCGGTAGCCGCGCAGCTTGGCGACCATGGCCAGGGAGATCCCGGTGTTGCCCGACGTCGGCTCCAGGATGGTGCACCCCGGGGAGAGCAGCCCGTCCTTCTCAGCCTGCTCGATCATGAAGAACGCGGCGCGGTCCTTGATCGAGCCGGTGGGATTGCGGTCCTCCAGCTTCGCCCACAGCCGGACGTCCGGTGAGGGCGACAGTCGGGGCAGGCCGACGAGCGGCGTGCCACCGAGGGAGTCGAGCAGGGAGTCGTAGCGCATACCCGGCCTAGCGGCTGGGGGCGGGCC
>NZ_ANBC01000578.1:0-11537 GCF_000341125.1 Nocardiopsis lucentensis DSM 44048
GAAGCGGCGGAGCTTGCCGTTGTCCACCAACTTCTCACCGATGCCCGGGTAGCGGCTGTCCAGGTCCTTGACGAGCGCTCCGAGGGTGTCGCCGGAGCCCTCGACGACCTTGGCGTCGTTGGTCAGGTTGCGGAGGATGGTGGGGATACGGACCTCGATGGCCATGAAGGTGTCTCCGTTAGCGGTCGTTGTTGTGCGTTCATTCCCAACAGGGGTCCGGCCGCTCCCATTCCGACCGGCCGCCCCGCTGGTACGGGCCCTGCGGGTCTACTGGTCCGCGGCGGCGCCGGTGACCTCCACCGGCTCCTCGGTGACCTGACCGTCGACGATCCGGTAGGAGCGGAACTCGACGGTGTCGGGCTCGCGTGTGGACACGAGCACGTAGTGGGCGCCGGGCTCGGATGCGTAGGAGATGTCGGTGCGCGAGGGGTAGGCCTCGGTGGCGGTGTGGGAGTGGTAGATCACGACGGGTTCCTCGTCGTTGTCGTCCATCTCACGCCAGACCTTCAGCTGCTCGAGGGAGTCGAACCGGTAGAAGGTCGGGGACCGCTCGGCGTTGATCATCTCAATGAACCGCTCGGGGCGGTCGGAGCCCTCGGGACCGGCCACGACACCGCACGCCTCGTCCGGGTGGTCACGGCGGGCGTGGGCGACGATCTGGTCGTAGATCGAGCGATCAATCCTCAGCATGCGTCCCAGGGTACCCAAACACTGTTCCCTACCAACCAGATGGGTATTAATGATTCCGGCCACTCCTCGGGCTCACCCGCCGCTGGTGGGGCGGCCTCCGCGCGCCGTCCCGCAAGAACTAGGCTCGTGCGCATGAGCGAGGACAGCAGCAGCGGGCTGCTCACCGACCACTACGAACTGACGATGCTGCAGGGGGCCCTGCGCAGCGGTGCCGCCGGGCGCCGGTCGGTGTTCGAGATGTTCGGACGCCGACTCCCGGAGGGTCGCCGGTACGGGGTCGTGGCCGGGACCGGACGGTTCCTGGACCTGTTGGAACGGTTCCGGTTCGACACGGCCGAACTGGACTTCCTGTCCGACCGGGGTGTCGTGGACGAGCGGACGCTGGAATGGCTGGCCGACTACCGCTTCTCCGGGGACGTGTGGGGCTACGGCGAGGGCGAGGCCTACTTCCCCGGTTCCCCGATCCTCGTCGTGGAGGCGCCCTTCGGCGAGGCCGTCATCCTGGAGACCCTGGCGCTCTCGGTCTTCAACCACGACAGCGCGATCGCCTCCGCCGCCTCCCGCATGGTGGTCGCGGCGGGCGGTCGGCCGCTGATCGAGATGGGCTCGCGCCGTACCCACGAGCGGTCGGCGGTCGCGGCGGCGCGCGCGGCGTACGTGGCCGGGTTCGCCACCTCCTCCAATCTGGAGGCCGGACGCGCCTACGGGGTGCCGACCGGCGGCACCGCCGCGCACGCGTTCACCCTCCTGCACGACAGTGAGCGACACGCCTTCCAGGCCCAGCTGGACTCGATGGGCGCCGAGACCACGCTGCTCGTCGACACCTTCGACGTCGAGCGGGCCGTGCGCACCGCCGTGGAACTGGCCGGACCGAAGCTGGGCGCGGTACGGATCGACTCCGGTGACCTGGCAGCGACCGCCGGGCGGGTGCGCGAGCAGCTGGACTCGCTGGGGGCGACCGAGACCCGGATCGTGGTCACCGGCGACCTGGACGAACACTCCGTCCAAGCGCTGGCCGTGGCGCCGGTCAATGGCTACGGCGTGGGCACCGCGCTGGTCACCGGCTCGGGCGCTCCCACGGTGTCGCTCGTCTACAAGCTCGTGGCCCGGGCCCGCGGCACCGCCCCGGAGGCACCCCTGGAGCCGGTGGCCAAGCGCTCGGTGGGCAAGCCGAGCCGGGGCGGTCGTAAGTGGGCGGTGCGCCGGTTGGACGACCGGGGTACGGCCGTGGGTGAGGAGGTCTACCCGTACGAGCCGTCGGGGGACAGGGGCACACGTCCCCTGCTGCGTCCCCTGGTTCTCGGAGGCGAGGTGGTCGGGCACGAGAGCGTGCACGAGGCGCGGCAGCGGCACCGGGAGACCCTGGCCGAGCTCCCCGAGGAGGCGTTGCGGATGTCGCGCGGCGACGTGGCGCTGGCCACGGTCTTCCACTAGGCGGGGAACCGCGAGGAAGCGAGAGGACTGACGATGAAGGCACTCATCGTGGTGGACGTGCAGAACGACTTCTGCGAGGGTGGCAGCCTGGCCGTGACCGGCGGGGCCGCCACCGCCGCCGCGGTCACCGAGTACGTACGCGCGCACGCCGACGACTACGACTTCGTGGTGGCGACCCGGGACTGGCACATCGATCCGGGCGCGCACTTCTCCGACGAGCCGGACTACGTGCGCAGCTGGCCCAGACACTGCGTCGCGGAGACACCCGGGGCGGACTTCCATCCGGCGTTCGACACCGCCCGGGTGGACGCGGTCTTCAGCAAGGGGCAGTACGCGGACGGCTACAGCGGGTTCGAGGGCACGATCGGCGACGACGGCACGGCCCTGGCCGACTGGCTGCGCGGGCACGGAGTGGACGAGGTGGACGTGGTGGGCATCGCCACCGACCACTGTGTCCGGGCCACGGCCCTGGACGCGGCCCGCGAGGGGCTGCGCGCCCGGGTGCTGCTCGGACTGACCGCCGGTGTCGCGCGCCCGACGGTGGACGAGGCTTTGGACCGGCTGCGCGCGGCCGGTGTGGAGCTCGAGGGCGAGCCGGCGGTCGGCTAGGTGTCGGCCCCGCGAGGGAACCCGCGGGGCCGAACGCGCGTGTCAGGCGGCGCCGATGGCGGTCCGCACCCGGTCGAGCGTGGCGCGGGCGCGCACGCGGGCGCGCTCGGAGCCCTTCCGGAGGATCGCGTCGATCTCCTCCGGGTTGGCCATGAGCTCCTCGTAGCGCTCCCGCTTGGGCCCGATCTCGGCGTTGACCGCCTCGAACAGCTCGTTCTTGAGCTCCCCCCAGCCCATGCCGCCCGCCTGGAGGCGCTTGCGCACGTCGGCGACCGTGTCGTCGGCGGCGAAGTGCTGGAGCAGCTGGAAGGGAACGGAGCCGTCCGGGTCCTTGGGCTCCTCGACCGGCGTGGAGTCGGTGGGGATGCGCCGGATGGCCTTCTTGAGCTTGTTCTCCGGCAGGAACAGCGGGATGTGGTTGTCGTAGGACTTGCTCATCTTGCGGCCGTCGACGCCGGGCAGGATGCTCGCGTCGCTGTCGTCGATGACACCCTTGGGGATGGGGAAGGAGTAGGCGTCGCCGAACCGGTGGTTGAAGTACCCGGCGATGTCGGCGGTGTACTCGATGTGCTGTGTCTGGTCGCGGCCGACGGGCACGTGGGTGCCCTCCATGACGAGGATGTCGGCGGCCATGAGGATGGGGTAGTTGAACAGCCCCATGTTGATCCCGGCGTCCAGGTCGGTCACCCCGGCCGCGACGTTGCGGTCGCGCGCGGCCTTGTAGGCGTGGGCGCGGTTCATCAGGCCCTTGGGGGTCAGGGCGCTGAGAACAGTGGTGAGCTCGAAGGTCTCGGGGACGTGCGACTGCTGGTAGACGATGGTCCGCTCGGGGTCGAGCCCGCATGCGAGCCAGGTGGCAGCGCCCGACCGGATGCTGTGCCGGAGCTCCTCGGCGTCCTTGATGGTGTTGAGCGCGTGGTAGTCCGCGATGAAGTAGTACGTGTCGTACTCGTGGGACGCCGCGAGTGCGGGCTTGATCGCGCCGACGTAGTTGCCCAGGTGGAAGTCACCGGTGGGCTTGATCCCGGTCAGGTAGGTGTTCGCTGCCATGGCCCCAGCCTATCGGCGCGCGTCCGCACACCTGGCTCGGATTCCCGGGGGCCGGTCGCCCGACCAGCGGGACAGCCGTGCCCCGTGCCCTGGGCGGCGCCGATGACGCGCGGGCGGCCCGGTTCCGCGGGGCCCGCCCCGCGGAACCGGGCCGCTCCCGAACCCGTCCGCCGTCAGTCGAGGCTCTCCTCGCCCTCGACCGTGCCGTCGGGTTCCGCGGTGGTCCGCACGTCCCCGGATGACCTCCCCGTCGCGAGGGCCGCCCTCCGGGGGTCGACCTCCTCCTCGTTCGCACCGGAGCGGAAGGCTCTCCAGTGGTCGGCCATGCGCTTGCCCTGACCGCGCGTGAAGTGGGTCATGCAGGCGTCCTCGGAGTAGTTCATGAAGTTCGTGATCGGGTCCTCGCCCGGGTCCCTGCGGCAGGTGTCGCGGCCTCGGGGGCAGCCGGAGGCGGCCTCGCGTTCGTAGGCGGTGTCGTCCACGTAGTCGCCGGGCTCGTCGCAGCCGTTCTGGAAGGTGTGGAAGAGCCCCAGCCAGTGGCCGATCTCGTGGGTGGCGGTGTGCCCGTGGTTGAAGCGGTACCGGTCGCCGCCGGGCAGTGTGTCGTAGGAGATCACCACGCCGTCCCGCTTGGGGTGGGACTTCTGGTCCTGCGGGAAGGTGGAGTACCCGAGCAGGCCACTGTCGAGCTTGGTCGTGTAGAGGTTGAGCGTGTCGGCGCCGCCCCGGTGGAGGCGTTCACGGATCTCGTCGCGCTGCCTGCTGAAGTCGCGGAACCACCCGTCGTTCACCGTGCGGTTGATCTCGCGCAACCGGAAGCGGAAGCCCGTGTCGGCGCCCTCGTCGCCGAAGGCGTACCCGCCGCGGTAGGCCCGGTTGAGCACGTCGATCTGCCGCCGGATCTGCCAGTCGCCGAGGTTCCCGCGCCCGTCGGAGGCGGAGATGACGTGCACCACCACTGGGACGACCCGCGTCGGTTCGGCCTCATGGCCCCGCAGCGGGCGCAGAGCCTCGCGCAACTGCCGCTCGTACTCGGCCGCCTGCCCCCCGGAGACGTCACCGCCCTCGGGCAGGAGGGTGGAACGGCTCGGGTCGGCCAGCCGGGCGTCGATGGCCGGCGTGCACTCGTCGAGCCGGTTCCCCGCCGCCACCGTCGCCGTTTCGGCGCTGTCCGCCCCGGCTCCGGCGGGTTGGTACGCCGTGCCCGCCACGATCCCGGCGAGGGTGACCCCGCACAACACCAGTCCTGACCACAGTGCGGTTGCGCCACCGCCGAGGCTTCGTCCAATCACCAAACGGACTGTAGCTATAAAATCACTCTAAGCTGACAAGACGTGCGTGAGCTTGCAAAGTGTTTGCCCGCACCTGCTACTTCCGGCCGACCGCCCAGGTACGGAGCTTGGCGATGCGCTCACGAATCTGGGCGGGGGAGGCCTGGGCCACGGGCGGGCCGCCGCAGGCCCGGCGCAGCTCGTTGTGGATGATCCCGTGGGGTTTGCCCGTGCGGTGGTGCCAGGCCCCGACCAGCCCGCTCAGTTCACGCCGCAACTCGGCGACGACCTCGTGCGTGGGACCCTCGTCAGGCTCCTTCTCGATCTTCTGCCTGGCCTTGAGCTCACTGGCCTTCAGATCGGCCTTGCGCTTGCGCAGCAGCTGGGAGACCTGGTCGGGCTCCAACAGGCCGGGCAGGCCGAGGAAGTCCTCCTCCTCGGTGGAACCGGGCACACTGCCGTACTCGGCGCCGTCGAAGAGCGCGCGATCGAACTCCGCCGCCGACTCCATCGTCTCGAACGGCAGTTCCTCCCCCGCCTCCGGGGTGTCGCGCTTCTTGTTGGCCTCCTTCATCAGGTCCTGTTCCGGGTACTCCTCGTCCGAGGATTGCCGGTCCAGAACGTGGTCGCGCTCGCGCTCCATCTCCCCCGCGTACTCCAACAGCGTGGGCACCGAGGGCAGGAACACGGAGGCGACCTCGCCGCGCTTGCGCACGCGCACGAAGCGGCCGATGGCCTGGGCGAAGAACAGGGCGGTGCTCGTGGAGGTCGCGTACACGCCCACCATGAGGCGCGGTACGTCCACGCCCTCCGACACCATGCGCACCGCGACCATCCATCGGTCGTCGTTCTCGGAGAAGCGGGAGATCTTCTTGGAGGCCGTGGGGTCGTCGGACAGGACCACGGTGGCGCCCTTGCCGGTGATCTGCCGCAGGATGCGCGAGTAGGCGCGGGCGTTCTCGTGGTCGCTGGCGATGACCAGGCCCCCCGCGTCCGGGTGCGTCTTGCGCACCTCGGTCAGACGGCGGTCCGCGGCCTGCAGCACCTTCTTGATCCAGTCGCCCTTGGGATCGAGGGCCGCGCGCCAGGCCTGGGAGAGCGCGTCCTGGGTGAGCGGCTCGCCCAGCCGCGCGGCGAGTTCGTCGCCCGCGCGGGTGCGCCAGCGCATCTCGCCGGAGTAGGCCATGAAGATGACCGGGCGCACGACCCCGTCCTCCAAGGCGGGGGCGTACCCGTAGCTGTAGTCCCACGAACAGCGGCGCACCCCGTTCCCATCCTGGACGTAGTCCACGAACGGGATGGGGTTGATGTCGGAGCGAAAGGGGGTTCCGGTCAGCGACAGGCGCCGCGCGGCGGGGTCGAAGGCCTCCCTGACCGCGTCTCCCCAGGAGAGCGCGTCACCGGCGTGGTGGACCTCGTCGAAGATGACGAGGGTCTTGCGCGCCTCGGTGCGGTTGCGGTGCAGCATCGGGTGCGCGGCGACCTGCGCGTAGGTGACCGCCGCGCCGATGTACTGGCGGCCCAGCGCGCCCTGACCGTTGCGGAACTCGGGGTCGATGGGGATGGCGAACCGGGCGGCCGACTCGGCCCACTGCTTCTTCAGGTGTTCGGTCGGGCACACGATCGTGATCGAACGGACCGCGTGCCGCCGAAGGAGTTCACTCGCCAGGGTGAGGGCGAAGGTGGTCTTTCCCGCGCCGGGCGTGGCCACGGCCAGGAAGTCGCGTGGTTCCCGGCGGAAGTACTCCTCGAACGCTTCCCGCTGCCAGGCGCGGAGCCCGCGCAGGCGGTCCTGCGTGGTGGTCTGCGTCACCGTCATGCTGTCCGTCCCCCGTTACTCACCTGGTAGAGGTTAGCGGCCCCCGGGGACCGGTCCGGGAGCCGCTCCAGTGGTACCGCGCACACGTGGCCGCGCGCGGCACCGTCACTCAGGCGGCGCGGGAACTCAGGAACTCTCCGACTCGGAGGGCTCCGGGGAACCCGACTCCGAGGGGGACTCCGCGCCGGGCAGCGCGTCCGGGGCGCCGGCCCCCTCGGGAGCGGCGTCCGCTCCCTGCACCTCGACCGCGCCGTCGTTGAACGGCATGTGCGGCGAGAGCTTCGGGAAGGCGAAGAGCCACAGCAGGGCGGCCGCGGCCGCCACCAGGCCCACCGACAGGATCAGCTTGGACGGCCAGGGGCCGGGCAGCACACGCCAGATCAGTCCGTACATCCGCCTCTACTCCTCGTCCTCTTCGGCGTCCGGCGCCATGTGGGCGATCGACTCCGGCATGCCCTCGGACTTGGGGGTGGTCTCGGTGAGCTCGGCCCAGACGATCAGCCGGTGGGTGTTGTTGAGCTTGGGGGCGCACGTGGTGAGCGTGATCAGGGACCGCTCGGGCTCCTCGTCACTGGCGTCGTCGAACGGGTCCGGCTCGATCACCCACACGTCGGTGGGCAGCACCGTCTGCTCCTCGAACACCTCGTAGGTGTAGAAGTTCTCCGCGTCCTCCAGGACCATGACGTCGCCGTCCTCCAGCTGGTCGATGTCCCAGAACAGACCGGGGGTGCGGTGCGCGGCGACGGAGTAGTTCCCGGCCACGCCGGGCTCACTGTCGTACTCGGTGTAGTGGCCGGGGCTGTTGAGGATGTCCTGCGGTGTCGTCCCGTTGACCACGACCCAGTCGAGATCGAGGCTGGGCAGGTACAGGCGGCTGTCCGCGCTGCCGGGCAGCGGTTCGGACTCCGGTCCGGGCTCGGACTCCTCTTCCTCCTGCGCGGCCCAGACCTCCTCCAGCCCCTGCGCCAGCTCCTCCTGCTCACGCTCGGTCTCCCACTGGCCGCCGTAGACCTCGTAGGAGGCGTAGAAGAGCATGAGCAGGCCCGCGGTCAACAGGATCTCGCCGATGGTTCGGACCACGCCGCGGACGATGTCGCCGGGAGTGTGGCGGGGAGTGCGGGGCCTGCGGCGCCTGCCTCCCGAACCTCGACGGCCCCGCCCGCGACGGGGCTCGGGGGCGTCGTGCTTGTGCCGTTCAGTTGTGGAGACCAATAGGACCTACTCCTGTGGACGCTTTCGGGCGCTCCGACACCTACCTGCGGGGAACGACCAGCGGGGCCCCGGTACGCGGATGCGGCAGGACGTCGACTTGGTGCTGGTACACGTCGCTGAGGAGCGACGCGGTGAACACGTCCGCGGGTGTGCCCCGTGCGGCGATCCGTCCTGCGGACAGCACCGCCACACGATGGGCGTAGGCGGCCGCAAGCCCCAAATCGTGCAGGACCACGATAACGGTCCGACCGTCCTCCGCGAGCTCACGCGCCACGGAAAGGACGAGTTCCTGGTGCCGGATGTCGAGCGCGGCGGTCGGCTCGTCGAGCATGAGCAGCTGGGTTCCCTGTGCCAGGACGCGGGCCAGCATGACCCGGGCCCGCTCACCGCCGGAGAGGCTCGGAAAACGGCGTTCGGCCAGGTGGGGGATTCCGGTTCGGGCCATCGCGGCGAAGGTCTGTGCCGCGTCGGTGTCCGCGTCGCACAGTCCCGCCCAGGGGGCCCGGCCCATGGCGACGAGTTCGGCGACGGAGAACGGGAAACTGACCGACGAGTCCTGCGGGAGGACGGCCCGGCGCAGGGCGAGTTCCGGTGGGGTCCAGTCGGCGAGCGGCCGGTCGAACAGGTGGACCGAGCCGGAGTCGGCGGCGCCGGTGTCCCGGGGGCCGACGTCGCCGGACAGCACGCCCAGGAGGGTGGACTTGCCCGCGCCGTTGGGGCCGACGAGGGCCACCAGTTCTCCGGCGCGCACGGTGAGGTCGACACCGTCGAGCAGGGTGCGCCCGCCCCGCCGGACGGTGAGCCCCTCCGCCCGGACCACGGCCGTACCGGGTGGGGCGGGAGCGGGGTGCTGGGGCGGACGGGACAGGGGCGCGACCGTGGCGGCGGTGCGCCGACGGAGTCGGGACCAGGCGCTCACGACCAGCCTCCCTGCTTGGCACGGGTGCGATGCAGCAGAAAGAAGAAGAACGGTCCGCCGAGGGCGGCGGTGACCACGCCGAGGGGGATCTCGGCGGGGGCGGCGGCGGTCCGGGCGAGCAGGTCGGCGGACATCAGGAGCAGGCCGCCGCCGAGCGCGCTGGAGGGCAGCAGGATCCTGTGGCCGGGCCCTGTGACCATGCGGACGATGTGCGGCACGACCAGGCCGATGAACGCCACGATCCCGGCGAAGGCGACGGCGGCCGAGGTGAGCAGGGCCAGTGCGGCGATGACCACCAAGCGCATGCGTTCCACGTCCACCCCGAGGTGGCGGGCGGGCCCCTCTCCGAGGGCGAGGAGGTCGAGGCGGCGCGCGTACAGGGGGATGACCGCCAGCCCGAGGAGGAGGCACGGGGTGATGGCGGCGACCTTGGCCCAGGTCGCGGTGGAGACGCTGCCGAGCTGCCAGAAGGTGATGGTCTGGATCTGCGCGTCCTGGGAGAAGTTGGTCATCAGACCGATCGCCGCGCCCGCGACGGCGTTCACGGCGACACCGGTGAGCAGGAGGGTGACCACCTCGGTCCGCCCGTGGGAGCGCGCGAACACGTACACGAACAGGGTCGTGGCCAGGCCGAAGACGAAGGATGAGGCGATGATCGTCCAGTGGCCGAACACGGTGAGGCCGCTGAAGATGACGAGGATCGCGCCGACGGCGGCGCCGGAGGACACACCGATCACCCCGGGTTCGGCGAGGGGGTTGCCGAAGATCCCCTGCATCATCGCGCCCGCGACGCCCAGCGCGGCGCCCACGGCGACGGCGAGTGTGACGCGGGGTAGGCGGACGTCCCACAGGACGGTCTGTCCGATCCGGTCGGGCGGTGTGCCGAGGTCGAGGCCGATCGCGTGCAGGAGGGAGGCGGCGACCTGGTCGACGGGGACGGGGTAGGCGCCGAGGCCGGCGGACACGAGGGCGACCGCGACGAGGGCGGCGGTGAGGCCGGTCAGCAGCAGGGTGGCGCGCACGCGGTGCCGTACGCGGCGGCCCCCGGGAGCGGGATCGGACGCGGTGGGTTCACCGGCGCCGGTCGGGGTGGTGGGCGCGGTCACTCGCCGGCTCCGCCCGTAACGACGGCGGCCAGCTCCTCGGCCAGTTCGGCGACGACCTGCGGGGTCCGGGGCCCGAAGTTGAGCAGGACACCGTCCTCGAAGTCGATGACGGCGCGGTCGGCCCCGGCGGGGGTCTGGGCGACCCCGGGGATCTCGACGAGCCCGTCGATCCCGCCGACCGACTCCAGGCCTCCCGTCATGACGAGGATCACGTCGGGTTGGGCGGCGATGAGCGCCTCAGCGGTGATGGGGGTGAAGGGTGTGGTCAGTCCCATCTCGACCCCGGCGTCACGGACGCCGATCTCGGCGAGCATGGCGTCGGCACCGGAGCCGGGTCCGCCCAGGAGGTAGACCCCGGCCGTGCCGCGCAGGTAGAGGAAGGCGACGCTCGGGTCCCCGACGGCCTCGCCGGAGGAGACGCCTACCTCGGCCATCTGCTCCCGGGTCCGTTCGGTGAGGCGGGCGCCGCCGTGGGGCACGCCCAGAGCCTCGGCGACCCGGGAGAAGCGCGGGTACATCTCCTCGATCGTCCACGCCTCCTCGACGATGACGACCGGTACCCCCGCGTTCTGGATCTGCTCGATGGTCTCGGGCGGTCCGCTCTGGGTGTCGGCCAGGACGACGGTGGGTTCGAGGGCGAGGGCGGACTCGGCGGAGATGTCGTGCCCCTCACTGATGACGGGCAGGTCTGCGGCCTCGTCGAAGGTGGCGGACACGTCACGGCCGACCACGTTGTCACCGAGGCCGAGGGTGAAGACGATCTCGGCGAGACTCCCGCTCAGGGGCAGGATCCGGCTGACGTCGGTGACCTCGACGTCCTCGTACTCCAGGGGGTCCTCGCTGGTGCGGTAGGGGTCGTGCACGACCGAGGAGACGGTGACGGGCAGCTCGGGGGCGTCGGGGTCGGCGAGGATCTGGAGCCGGTTGTCGGCGAGGTCGGGGATGTCCTCGCCACCGCTTCCGGAGGGGGTCCCGTCCGGGGCCACGCCCGCCGGGGAGCAACCGGCGAGTGCGGCGGCGAGCGCGCAGGCCGCGGCCAGAACGCGGGCGGACACGGGGGCGGCGCGGCGTCGGTGCCGGTGCGCGCGGGAGGGCCGGGTGTCGGCGTGGAGCATGGCGATCGCTTTCGGTCGTCCGGGCCGGGGCGAGGTGGGGGCTGTCGGGTGCGGTTGGCCTGCCCGTTTTTATGACACATCGTCATTATCTTGACAACCCCAGGACTCCGGTGGTCCACTGTTCTCGCTTGAACGCCGACTTAGGTAAGGCTCACTTCAGATAGGTAAGCATAACCTAAGTACACTTCCCCACGTCTCGTGGGTGAACGCCCCACCGAACACCCGCACGAACGCGAAGGCCCCTGATGCGTAGGAGAATCGCCGTCGCCGCGGCGACGGCTGTCATCGCCGCCACGCCCGCCGTGGCGGCGT